>CAJQRF010000012.1 GCA_905612235.1 uncultured Pelagibacteraceae bacterium
AAACTGCTGCCGCAACAGGTGCCGTTGCTGCTGCAACATTAGCTATGCCTTCAATCGCCAAAGCTGCCACAACTTTAAAAGTCCAAGCTGCTTGGGGTGGAGGAATTTTTCTAGAGAATGCTCAAGCATACGTTAAAAGAGTTAACGAAATGTCTGGAGGTAGCTTAAAAATAGATTTACTACCTGTAAATTCTGTAGTGAAAACTAGTCAAATGCAAGATGCTGTTCACAGAGGAGTTCTAGATGGAGCTCACTATGTACCAGCATATTGGTATAGTAAATCAGCTGCCGCTTCTCTTTTCGGTACTGGCCCTTGTTGGGGTTGGAGCGCAAATGAAATGTTAGGTTGGATTCACTATGGTGGTGGTAGAGGATTATTTAATGAGCTAATGGGTAGTTTAGGATTAAACGTTGTTAGCTTCTTCAATAGTGCAATGCCAGCTCAACCATTAGGATGGTTTAAAGAGCAAATCAAAAAATCTTCTCAAATGAAAGGTTTGAAATACCGTACAGTGGGATTAGCCGCAGACGTTCTTGGAGAAATGGGAATGTCAGTTGTTCAATTACCTGGTGGGGAAATTCAAGCAGCAATGAAGAGCGGATTAATTGATGCTGCTGAGTTTAATAACCCAACTTCTGATAGTGACTTTGGTATGCAAGATGTATCAAAACATTATCACTTAGCAAGTTTTCACCAATCGCAAGAAGCTTTTGAGATCACATATAATAAGAAAACATTTGGTGGTCTAGCTCCAGAATTACAAAAAATTCTTGAATATGCTTCTGAGGCTGAAAACTCTAACTTCTTCTGGCACAACACGTTAAGATACGCCGATGACCTTGCTAAATTAAAAAACAAGCTTGGTGTTAACGTTTATAGAACTCCGGACAGCGTCATGGCTGATCAATTAAAAGCATGGGATGTAGTTACTGCAAAATTTTCTAAGAAAGATCCTTTCTTTAAAAAAGTTGTAGAATCTCAAAAAGTATATGCTAAAAAAGTTATGGCTTACTTATTGCTTAACCAGCCTGATTATGGAATGGCTTATAGACACCACTTCGGTGATCCTGCAAAAGCTATTTAAGTAATCAAGTAATAATTTTTTAAGGGCGACTTTTAAAAGTCGCCCTTTTCAATTAAGCTAAATCAAATGGAAAAATATATATATTTCTTTGAAAGTTTGAGCATCTGGATAGGTAGAGCATTTGGATGGTGTATTTTAGTTTTAACTCTTTCAGTTACATATGAAGTTTTTGTACGTTATGTTTTAAATGCACCTACCGTTTGGGCATTTGATATGATGGTGCAAATGTATGGTGCATTATTTTTAATGGCCGGACCATACGCATTAGCTCAAGACGCTCATGTAAGAGGTGATGTTATATATAGATTGTTTCCATTTAAAGTGCAGGCACGGATTGATTTAATACTTTATGTATTTTTCTTTTTTCCTGGAATGTTGGCTTTATTTTATTTTGGTTATGAAATTGCGTCTGACTCTTGGAGATATAAAGAAGTTAGTTGGAATAGTCCTGCTCGAATTCAAATTTACTTTTTCAAATCTTTAATCCCATTAGCTGGTGGATTACTTATCTTACAAGGGATCTCAGAATGCATGAGATGTATTCTTTGTATAAGAGATGGCAAATGGCCGAAAAGACACGAAGATGTTCGTGAAACTGAAGAAAATTTAGTTTCAAGAAAAAAAGAAGAAGAAAGACAAAGAAAGGCTTTAGAACATTAAGATGACAGATCCACAAGTTGCAATTTTAATGCTATCAATATTTATTTTCCTAGTATTACTAGGATTTCCTATAGCATTTACACTGATAGCAATGGGGGTAGGTTTTGGGTACTACGCTTATTTTGAAGAAGGAAATTTATTTCTTAACAAGATTTTTTATTTACTCAATCAAAATACCTATTCTGTCATGGAGAACGATGTTCTGGTGGCCATACCATTATTTTTGTTTATGGGTTATGTAGTTGAAAGAGCAAATATAGTAAATCGCTTATTTTTTAGTTTACAATTGGCAACACGACATCTTCCAGGATCAATGGCCGTAGCAGCACTTGCTACTTGTGCAATATTTGCAACAGCGAGTGGTATTATAGGTGCAGTAGTCACCTTAATGGGTTTACTAGCTTTTCCCGCTATGGTTAAAGCAAATTACGATCGTGGATTTGCTGCGGGGGTTATTTGTGCAGGTGGAACACTTGGTATTTTAATTCCTCCTAGTATTATGCTTATTGTTTATGCTGCGATAGCTGAGTTATCTCCGTTAAGACTATATGCTGCAGCAATAATTCCAGGTTTTTTACTTGCAGGTTTTTATATGATTTATGTTGTTGGTTATGCATTTTTTAAACCAAGTATAGCTCCTAAACCAATTGAAGAGGAAATTCCCCCAACAAAAGTAATTATTTTACAAGTAGTAACCTCATTTGTCCCGCTGGCGCTATTAATTTTTACAGTACTTGGTTCAATTTTATTAGGATTAGCTACTCCCGCAGAAGCCGCAGCCATTGGTGCATCAGGCGGTTTGTTTTTAGCTTATTGTTATAAGTCTCTAACTTTCGAAGGTTTAAAGCAATCTGTATTTTTAACAGCAAAAACTACCGCGATGGTTTGCTGGCTATTTGTTGGATCATGGACTTTTGCTTCTGTTTTTTCATACTTAGGTGGACATACTGTTATAGAACATTGGATACTTGGCTTTAATTTAGAGCCATGGCAATTTCTTGTATTAGCTCAAATTATAATTTTTTTACTTGGCTGGCCCCTTGAATGGACGGAAATATTAATTATATTTGTGCCAATTTTTTTACCAATGCTTGATACATTTGGAGTTAATCCTTATTTCTTTGCAATGTTGGTAGCATTAAATCTTCAGACTTCATTTTTAACACCCCCCATGGCCATGGCAGCTTATTACTTAAAAGGGGTGGTTGGTGATGAAATTGAACTAGTAGATATATTTAAAAATATAGCTCCATATTTATTCATTGTAATATTTACAATGGTGTTAATGTATAACTTTCCGCAAATCGCATTATTTTTACCAGATTACTTTTTTGGTATAGGTAAATAGTACTTATGCCCTCTATCAAAACTTCAGCTGTGGAAATGGTAAAGGCTATAAAAAAAGGAGAAGTCTCATCTGAAGAAGTTGTTAAAAGTTATATAGAACAAATAAAAAAAAAAGAAAAAGATGTAGAAGCCTTTCAATTTTTTGATGAGGAGCTTGCTATTGCGCAAGCAAAAAAATTAGATGCATTACATCAAGCGGGCCAACATGGAGATCTTCATGGAATACCTGTTGGTGTTAAAGATATTTTTGATACAGTTGATATGCCAACTGAGGACGGTACAGAAATTCATAAAAATAATCCAAGTTTAAATGATTGCACTGTTGTGTCAAAATTGAAACAAGCTGGAGCAGTTATTATGGGGAAAACAGTAACAACTGAACTAGCATACTATTCACCAGGTAAAACTAAAAACCCACACGATTTAAGCAGAACACCAGGAGGCTCGTCGAGTGGTTCAGCATCAGCTGTAGCATCACATATGGTTCCCCTTGCTGTTGGAAGTCAAACAAATGGTTCAGTAATTAGGTCAGCATCTTATTGTGGTGTAGTGGGTTATAAACCTACAAAAGGTTTAATCTCACGCCATTTGGTTATGCAAATTTCTCGCACATTAGATCATGTCGGTATTTTTGCCAACACCATTGAAGATGCAGCACTAATAAGTGAACAACTTATTGGTTATGACAAACAAGATCCTGACACATCATTAAATCCAAAACCAAAACTATTAAATGCGAGCAAAGAAAAACCACCCATGGAACCATTGTTAGCTTATATTAAATTGCCATTTATGGATAAATTAGATGAAGATGCATGCGAAGGATTTAAAGAAGTAAAAGATGAGCTAAAAGGAAAAATAGATGAAATTGAGTTACCTGCAGGATTTGGAAAAATACCTGAATGGCATAAAATAATTATGGAATCAGATATGGCATCATCTTTTTCAGAAGAATATAAAAAATCAAAAAATAAATTAAGTAATAAAGTTGTGGAGGCTATTGAAAGAGGAATGAAATATACTTCAATGGAATATAATAATGCTCTTTCGCAGATTGATGTAGCTAATGCATACTTTAAACAGTTTTTTCATGACTATGATGCAATCCTAACTCCATCCGCTAATGGTGAAGCTACTCAAGGTTTAGAGTCAACTGGAGACCCAATTTTTTCTACGGTTTGGACATACTGCGGAATGCCATCTATTAGTTTACCTTTATTACAGGGAAAAAATAAACTTCCAATAGGAATACAACTTGTTTCATCTTTATATGATGATGAAAGATTATTTAGAAATGCAAGTTGGTTGACAAGTAAAATTAAAACATGATTAAATATTAATATGAAGCTAAGTGAAAAATTAACAATCATAACTGGGGTAGCTCTTTTTTCAATATTTAT
>CAJQRF010000013.1 GCA_905612235.1 uncultured Pelagibacteraceae bacterium
AAGTTTATTACATAATTTCTTTCCTTTCATAATTTTAATATCAGGTCTTTGGTTTTTCTTGAAAATTAAAAAAACAGATGAACTAACAGCTATAAATGTTTCTGGTATGTCTAATTTGTCAGTAATTATAATTCCAAGCATTATATCCATCATGCTTGGTATTTTTTTTATGACAACAATCAATCCCATCACTTCAGCATTAGTTACCAAGTATGAAACAATAAAAGGTGCTTATGAAAAAGATCACGATTACCTAGCTGCGATAACTAATAATGGGATATGGATAAAAGAAAAAAATAATGGAAAAAATAATATTATTAGATCCTTGTATTTAGAAAAAAATGAATTAATTGAAGTGACAATTTATGAATTTAATGAAGATAATAATTTTATAAGAAGAATTGAAGCATCCTCTGCAAATATAAGTTCAATAAAATGGTCTTTAAAAAATGTAAAAATAATTAATTCAGATGGGGAAATCTTGTCAGAAAATATAGAAAATATTACCTATATTAGCACATATGATGTTAAAAAACTTAAGAGTTTATATACAAACCTAGATACAATATCATTTTGGAATCTTGGAAAAGAAATTGAACTTCTGGAAGAAAGAGGCTACTCAACAAGAGAAATAGAAGCAAAGCTTCATAGATCATTTTCATTTCCATTTTTTTTATTGAGTATGCTTTTGTTGAGTTCATTTTTTACCCTGGGAGCTAATTATAGTGAAAACAATTGGAAATATGTATTTTTAACAATAATTTTAAGTATTTTAATTTTCTTCTTTAACGATTTTTCAGCAGCATTAGGGAAAACTGAAAAACTTCCAATTAACGTGGCTGTCTGGATGCCAATAACAATCGTTTTCATCTTTAGTTTTATAGGAATTGTTCATGCCAATCAAAAATAAAAAAAAAATATTTATTATTTTTTTAATAGGTTTTTTTCTATTTAATTCCAATCTTAAATCTGAAGAATTTAATGTGGTGGCTGAAGAAGTTATCATAAATAAAGATACAAAAACATTGATTGGAATAGGAAATGTGCAAGCAACAGATCTCAAAGGAACTATAATAAATGCAGATAAAATAACTTACAAAAAAGAAGAAGAATTTTTATTAGCCGAAGGCAATGTGATCATAACTGATATAGAAGGCAACATATTAAAAGCTAATAAAGCTACGTACGACAAAATAAATGAAATTATAAATACATACGAAAATTCAGAGATGTCAGTTAAAGGTGGTTATAAACTTTTGTCCCAAAATATTTTATACAATATTAACACGAGGCTGTTATCATCAGATAAAAAATCAACTTTTACTGATATTGATGGAAATATTATAGAAACATCTATGTTTCAATATAATATCAAAAATAATTTGTTTTCTTCAGTAGGAAAAATAAAAATAACTGATAATAAAAAAAATGAATATCTTTTTAAGGAAGTTTACGTAGATACAAATAAAAAAGAAATGGTTGGTTCTGATGTCAGTGTTGTTTTAGACCAAGCAAATTTTGGTTCAAACGAAAAAAACGATCCACGATTTGTAGCAAACGATGTATTGGTGTCTAAAAATAAAACAATTTTATCTAAAGGAGTTTTTACTGTTTGTCAGAAAAAAGATAACAAATGCCCTCCATGGTCAATAAAAGCAAAAAAAATTACTCACGATAAAATTAAGAAAAATATATATTATGATCATGCAGTGCTAAAAGTGTATGACGTTCCTATCTTTTATTTTCCAAAATTTTTTCATCCAGATCCTTCTGTCGAGAGACAATCTGGGTTTTTATTTCCTTATTTCACGAGTAGTACACATCTTGGTGGTGGAGCAACCCTTCCCTATTATTGGGCAATTACAAAAGATAGGGACATTACATTTACCCCTAAATATTACAAAAACGACAATGCATTATTTTTAAATGAATATAGACAAGCATTTGAAAATGGCTTTTTAACTTTAGACACAGGTTATACCCAAGGTTATAAAAACACCTCAAAAATTAAAACAAAAGGATCAAGAAATCATGTCTTTGCTGATTTAGATTTAATGTTTAATAAAAATCAGTCTTATGAAAATAATTTATCTATTAATGTTGAAAGAACTTCTAATGATAAATATTTCAAAAATCATAGTATTAATACTTCATTAGTAAATTCCGAAATGACAACGTTAAAAAATGAAATTAAATATAATTTTGCTAAGAATAATATGTATTTAAATATCACGGGAAATATGTATGAAAATTTAGGTGCAAAAAATAATTCAAGGTACGAATATATATTACCTAATGTTATTCTTGGAAAAACTTTTTTTTCTGAAAAGTATGGTAATTTTGATTTAAAAACCAATACTATTTACAATAATTACGAAAGTAATAAAAAAAAAGCTACTTTAACCAACGATCTGAATTGGAAGCCATTTGATAAGATTACTAAAAATGGATTTATAAATTCTGTAGAGGGAATGCTTAGAAATACAAATTACCAAGCTAGAAAAACAAATGAATTCAAGGATGAAGGAAATGTAAATGAATTAAATGGTGTGATTACTTATAAATCGTCTTTGCCTATGAAAAAAGATATGTTAAATAATTCCAATCTATTTTCCCCTAATTTTATGCTCAGAATTGCTCCTTCACACATGAGAAACTTAAATAAAAAAGATGAAGCTTTGCATTTTACAAATCTATATTCGCTAAACAGAACTTCTGAAATAGAGAGAGGGTTGAGTGCAGTTTTGGGTTTTGATTACAAAATTGATCAAAAGGGAGAAAAAAATAACGAAAAAGAAAAGTTTTCTTTATCTCTAGGACAAGTGTTTAGTCATAAAAAAAATAAAGATTTACCTACAAAAAGTTCACTGGATCAAAAAATGTCGGATGTGGTTGGTGAAATTAATTATAATTTTTCTGAAATAGGAAACATAGATTACAAATTTTCACTTGATCATAATTACAATAATTTAAATTATAATAATATTTCTACTAATCTAAATTTTGGAATGGTGAAGTATAACTTGGATTATCTAGAAGAAAACAGTCACGTTGGTAGTGAGCATTACGCAAGCACAGGAGTTACTTTAAGCTTCAATGATAATAATAAATTAAGTTTGAGTACTAAAAAAAACTTTAAGACTGACAGTACAGAACTATATAATGTTGGTTATCAATATGAAATTGACTGTCTAACTGCTGGTTTAGTTTATCGAAGAGAATTTTACCAAGACAGTGATTTGGAACCAAATAATACTTTAATGTTTACTATAACCTTTAAACCATTTGGAGCAATAAAATCGCCATCTATAAATCAGTGATAAAAAGAAAAAAAATATTCATTGGAATTCTAATAACACTAATTAGTTTATCTAATGTTAATGCACAAATAAAAGATGGCTTGTTTATAGTTGTTGGAAACAAAGCTATAACGAAATCAGATATAGTAAATGAAATAAAATTAATTTTACTTTTAAATAACTTGAGCTATTCGGAGAGTAAAAGAGGTCAGTTACAAAAAATGGCTATAAAGTCATACGTTGAAAGAACAATAAAAGAAATTGAAATTAATAAAAACAGCTTTTTAACATTTAACAAAAATGATGTAAAAAATGAGCTAGATAGAATAGCTAAAAGAGTAAACATGGATGTAGATACATTGAAAAATGTGGCTACATCAAATGGCTTAGATTTTAAAATAATTACGAAACAAATAGAAACTTCACTTCTATGGAATAGCTTAATTTATTACATATACAAAGACAGAGTATCAATAAATTTAGATGAGATAGAGGAACAATTAAAATTAAATGAAGGTAAAAAAAATTATGAAGAATACTTAATTTCTGAAATTATAATTAAAAGTGTACCAAAAGAAAAGTTAGAATTAAAAATTGAAGAAATTAAAAACATAATATCAATTGAAGGATTTGAAAATACAGCTATGTCTTTAAGTATTTCAGAATCTGCTGTAAATGGTGGGGATTTAGGGTGGTTAAATGAAAATGAAATTTCTAAAAAATTTAGGTACACAATATTAAATACTAAAGTGGGTGAAGTTTCGAAACCAATTTTATTACCTGAAGGTATTTTGTTTTATAAAGTAAAAAATAAACGTGAAGTTGAAAAAGAAACAGATATAAACGAATTAAAGAATAGATTAGTAATGACTGAAAAATCAAAAATATTAAATATGTATGCTCTTTCCCATTATGACAATTTAAGAAGATCAGTTGCAATAAAATTTTTTAATGAATAGGGCAATTCCAATTATTTTAGGTAAATTTTCTAAGAATATAATTAGTTAATGCGAATTCTTCACAAATCAAAAAAAAGTCTTGGGCAAAATTTTTTATTGGACAAAAATATAATAAGTAAAATAGTTAACATTGCAAATATTAGTAAAGAAAAAACTGTAGTAGACATAGGTGCCGGGCAAGGAAGTTTGACAAATGAAATAGCTTTATATGAACCAAAAAAAATTCTTGCTATAGAAAAAGATAAAAAGTTAGTGGCAATACTAAATGAAAATTTTAGTCAATTTGACAATGTTCAAATAATTAACAAGGACATTTTAAACACAATAAAAGATCTTAATAGAAATAAAAATGTAATTGTTTTTGGAAATTTACCATATAACATTTCAACCAAAATATTAACTTCATTAATAATGTTAAAAAAATGGCCTCCATGGTATGATATTTTAATCTTAATGTTTCAAAAAGAAGTTGCTGATAGAATTTTAGCAAAATCAAAAACTAAAGAATTTAATAGACTTTCAGTACTATCAAATTGGAGGCTAGATATAAAAAAACATTTTGATGTTTCAAATAACTGTTTTTTTCCAAAACCTAAAATTAGCTCAACCGTTCTTTCTTTTAAACCAAAAAAGAATAATCAATATGAGCTAAAAAATCCTAAAAGTCTCGAAACAGTTACAAGAATTCTTTTTTCAAATAGAAGAAAGATGATAAATAAAAATTTTAATAAACTTTTTCGTAACAATAAATCAATTGCTAATAGATTGAAAATTAATTTAAAAAATAGACCTGAAGAGTTAAGTAATGATACGTTTTATAATATTGCAAAGGTATATGAAGAATTATTTAATTAATTCTTCTACTTTCGCTTTAATTTTTTCTAAATCTTGTTTTTGACTTAACCCTTTTTTTTCTAAAGAGATTGTGTTGACTATTTTAGAATAACATGATTCTAAATCATCATTTACAAATATATAATTATATTCATTCCAATGGGATACTTCTTCATTAAATTTTTTCATTCTCCTATTAACTAATTCTTCATTTCCCTGATGTCTATTTAACAATCTTTCTTTTAGGGCTTTTAAATTTGGCGGTAAAATGAAAAACGTCACAAGTGATAAATCTTTAATTTTTTTTAGCTGTTTAGTGCCTTGCCAATCTATATCAAACAAAACATCTTTACCTTTGTTTAATAATTCTAAAACTGGTTTTCTTAAAGTTCCATATCTATTATCAAAAATATTTGCATGTTCAAAAAATTGTTCTTTTTTTTCTAAATCTTCAAATTCATCTCTGCTTACAAAGTAATAATCTTTACCTTTAATCTCATTAGACCTAGATTCTCTTGTTGTGTGTGAAATTGAGATAGAAAAGTTATTATTATTTGATGCTAGTTTTTTTGTTAACGTAGTTTTTCCTGTTCCTGAAGGAGAGGACAATACAAACATCAAACCTTTTTTATCTTTTGCCATTATATTTTGTAGGCCTGATGTGTATTAAAAAATTTTAAGTTGATTTGTTTTCAATAAACTTTATAGCATCTCCAACTGTAAGAATTTTTTCTGCTTCACTGTCAGAAATTTCCGAACCAAATTCTTCTTCGAAGGCCATTACAAGTTCAACTGTATCTAAACTATCAGCACCTAAATCATCAATAAAATTTGCTTCTTCTGCTACTTTGGATTCTTCTATGCCCAAATGATCAGCTACCATCTTTTTTACTTTGCTTGAAACATCTTTTGTCATATGTATTTTCCTAAACTTTATTTATAAGATCTTAATAAATTATTAATTAACTTTGTCAAGCCATATACATTCCCCCATTTACATGGATAGTTTCACCTGTAACATAAGATGCTTGATCTGAAGATAAAAAAGCCACACAGTTAGACACATCCTCGCCTGTGCCTAATTTACCCACAGGTATCCTTGATGTTAAATATATCTTAACTTTTTCTGCTATATTCATGGTCATGTCAGATACTATAAAACCTGGCGACACACAGTTAATTGTTATATTTTTTTTAGCATATTCAATAGCAAGACTTTTTGACATCCCTATAATTCCTGCTTTCGAAGCGGCATAGTTTGATTGACCTAAATTTCCTGTATGACCAACAACAGAGGTGATATTAACAACTCTTCCATACTTATTTTTTAACATTTTTTTTATACTGTATTTAGTAAGTAAAAATGTTGAAGATAAATTTATATCTATAACTTTTTTCCATTCATCGTCTTTCATTCTTAAAGAAAGGTTATCAACATTTGTCCCTGCATTATTAATTAAAATATCTAAACCTCCTAATTCTAGAGATACATTTTCTATAAAATCTTCAATTCTAGAATGTTCAGATATATCAAATTTTTTAACTTTAATAGATGGATATTTTTTTTTTAACATATCTAACTTTTCTGACTTAGTTCCGGTGCCAAGGACATTGCCTCCCAATGATACAAATTTATTTACTAAAGCCTGTCCTATCCCCCCACTAGCCCCAGTTATTAAAATATTTTTATTTTTAAAGTTAATCATGTTTAATATCTTCAATTGTACTTATATTTGAAATTTTAACATCTTTACTTATTTTCTTTACTAAACCAGAAAGAACTTTACCAGGACCAATTTCCAAAAAACTATTAACACCCTGTTTTATCATATAATCTACACTATCTTTCCATCTCACTCTTGATGTTATTTGATCAATTAATAGTGGCTTAATTCTGTTTACATCATTTTCTTCTCTTGCAGTTACGTTACTAATTATTGATGGCTTAGGTTTCAAAAAATTTACACTCTCAATTTTAACTTTCATATATTTTGCGGCTTTTTTCATTAATGAACAATGAAAAGGAGCGCTTACAGGTAAAATTATTCCTCTTTTCTTTTTTTTTTTAATGTTTTCACTTAAAGTTTCAATAACTTTTTTATTACCACTTACAACAACTTGACCAATGCTATTATCATTTGCTATTTCACAAACTTCATCACCAGATATTAAGTTGATTTCATTTTCAACTTCACTAATGGTCATGCCTAATACAGCCATCATAGCACCTTGTCCGGCCGGCACAGCATCTTGCATAGCTTTTCCTCTTTCGTGGAGAAGGTATGCTGCTTGTTCTATAGTTAATGATCCAGAACAGACTAAAGCTGTGTATTCACCTAAAGAATGACCTGCAAAAAAATTTCTACTATTTAAGTTTAAATTAAATTCATTATTTAAAACATTGTAAATAGATACTCCTACAGTCATAATTGCTGGCTGGGTATTTTTTGTTAACTTTAAATCCTCATTGGTTCCATTCAGAATTATATCTGATAGCGAATAGCCTAGTGTATCGTCAACAAGTTTAAACGTGTTCTTGACAGAATCAAATTTTTTATAAAAATCAGATGCCATTCCTACGTATTGAGATCCCTGGCCTGGAAATAAAACTGCATGCATAGTAATAAAATTACAATATAATTAAATTTTAATAGTTGTATATTAAAAATATTAATAGTATAAAACATCTGCCTCCGCCAACAAAATGGTGGATTTTTCAACCAAAAAATTGAATTAACCAAGGAAAAATGAACTGTTACGAACATACGCTTATAACAAAACAAGATCTTTCTGAAAGCCAGGCAAAAGTCATAATAAGCAGGTATGAAAAAATAATTACAACAAATTCTGGAAAAATTGTAAAAATTGAAGATTGGGGTTTAAGAAATCTTTCTCGCCGCATAAAAAATAATAAAAAAGGTTTTTACTTTCATATCAAATTTGAAGGAATGGGAATAACAATCGACGAACTAGAAAAAGCCGAAAATATAGATGAATCTCTTATCCGATATTTAACAGTGAGAGTAAAAAAACATGATCTCGAGAAGAGTTTTTTTGAAAAGAAAGAATAATTTAATATATTACTATGAAAAAAACTAAAAGATTTAAAAAAAAAACACCAAGTTCTAAAAATTCAAAACTAAGTTTGTTCCAAAAACCAGATTTTAAATTTTTTAAACCATGCCCATTATCAGGAAAAGGTGCTCCAATAATTGATTACAAAAATATTAAATTGTTGAAAAAATATATTTCTGAAAGTGGTAGAATTTTACCATCACGTGTAACTTCTGTTTCTTTAAAAAAACAAAGAGAGCTTTCTAGTTCAATTAAAAGAGCAAGGCTTTTAGCATTAATTTAAATTATTATTATGGAAGTTGTTTTATTAGAAAATATAAAAAATCTT
>CAJQRF010000014.1 GCA_905612235.1 uncultured Pelagibacteraceae bacterium
TTTGGGCGAATTATTAGTCGTGAGAAATGTTTAAAATTAAAAAATAAAATAAAAAAACTAAGAAAATTAGATAAAAAGCTATTTTATAGAACTGAAAAAGAGTTTTTAAAAAAGGGTAGGTATTATAGATATGCACCTGGGTCTACTGAGCACAATTTACTGATCAGCAAAGAGTTAAATCATGATTTATCGTTTATAGAAAAATCACCAACCTTCGTAAAAAGTATCGAGTCTCTTATGGGAAAAAATTATAAAATTATGAAAAAAACTATTATCAGATCTGTGCCACAATCATATTTACCAGGATGGCTAGAGAAAAAATTAATTGATGTTGGAAGACCAAATCTTAATCCTTGGATCAAGGACAAATTTCAAGATATACAATATTTTTTGAATGCAGACTTTCATCAAGATATGACTAGAGGAAACAAGCATTGTACTTATTATATTTATTTAGATGATGTAGAAAAAAAAAATTCTTGTTTAAAGTTACTTGCGGGTAGTCATGTTTTAGGAGTTCAGCCATACCCACATTATCTAAGAAAATCTAACAGTTTAAAGGATGTCTGGTATTATAATGGATTAAATAGCCAAATAACTGTTAAGCAAATGGAAATGATTGGCAAATCAGGAACTGTTTTTTGTTTTAATGGTTTAGTATTGCATGGAACTTATTATAATTTTGACAAAAATCCTAGAATATCTTTAAGATATTTAATCCAACCTAATCCTCAACATAAAAATACTCCATTTGCAAAGTCGTTTAAATTTGTGAAAGGTAAAATAGGTAGTAAAAAAGATGAGCGCAAACTAAGGTTAGATAAAAACTGGAAAGATGGGTCATTTATTCCAACTGGAATGTCTATTACTTATTAGTTTTCTTTAAGACTTATTATGAAAAGAAACTTTTTAGTAACCACAAATTTAATGAGCACATGGGAATTTGATGAAAAAAATTTTCTTCTTGGAAGTTGGTGTGAGTTTCCTGAAAGCAATAACTTTGAAAAGGAACAATATAAAAAAAAACACAACAAAGAAATAAACACACACCTCAATAAACATCATTGGGAAAATAATGATAAATTAATTGAAGATTATAAATATTTAAAAGAAGCAATAGAATATTTGCTTAAAATATTATCCAAGAATCTGTCTTTAGTACACAACATTACCGAAAGTGATGAGTATTGGCATCCAATTATTTATACTTGGTTAAATCAATATGTAATGACTAATTTTGATAGATGGGAAACTATAAGATTATTTTTTGACAAAAATAAAGATAAAGAATTTTATTCAAATTTTATTTTACAAGATGATTTAGATTTTATTCCTAACGATCATGTGTATTTCACTCAATATACACAAAATGATTATTGGAACCATCTAATTTTTTTAAGAATATTAAATTTTTTAAACATATCAAATCTATCATTAATTGAAAAAAAAGTAGAGAAAAAACCTTTAAAATTAAAAAATTTTTTAGAAAGAAAAAATTTACCAGTTAAAACTTATTTAATTAATTTTTTTGATAATATTATTTCACGATTTGCATTTAAATTTAATAAAATAATTTTTGAAAGCTTTCGTTTTCCTAAAAAAGATTTTTTAAAGATTTGCTTAAAATTTAAGTTAATTCCAGCTTTATACAACAGTATCTTTAATTTTAAAGTTAAACAAAATAGTTTTCCTGAAAATAAAAAAAGAATTAAACTTGGAAATCTGTTATCAAATTCAGGCAATAAAGATAAATTTACAAAGTTTATATTAGACAACCTGCATAAAGATATCCCGAAGTCATATTTAGAAAATTTTAACAATATAAGAAAAAAAATTTTACCATTAGCAAAAAATAAAAAAACTATTTTTTCTATGCATTCATTAACCTTTAATGATAATTTTAAAATTTATTTAGCAGAAGCTAAAAAAAACGGCACAAATTTTTTTTATGTAAATCATGGTGGTGGTTTACAGCGAAAAATGGAGCCCTATTATGATTTTCATGAAAAGGTTTCTGAAAAACATATAATATTAGATGAAAGGCCAGAAAAAAATTCTTTAGTGAGACTTGGCCCTACTTGGCCTACAATTAATTCTAAATCAGAAAAAACAAAAGAAGGTAAAAATTGTACTATCGTATTTATTGAGCAACCTAGATATATTGTCAAGTTAAGAACTGGATATTTATTCAGTCATTCTATTAATCTCTTTAATGAAATTACTGACTTTGTTAATAGCCTAAAACCTGAAATTAAATCTCATATAAAATTTAGAGTGAAAGTAAATCATGGACTTGATACAGAAAGAAAATTTTCTGAGCTATTTGGTAAAAAATCTATTGATAAAGTTAATTTAAAGAACACTTTTCAAAAATCAATTTTTAAATCTAAACTAATAATAGTTACTTATGCGCAAACAGCATTTTCAGAAGCTATGTGTTCTAATGTTCCAACAATAATGGTTATTAAGAATAATCATTGGATTCTAACAGACACATCTTTGTATATGTTTGAAACGCTAAAAAAAAATAAAATTGCTTTTAATAATTTTGATGATGCTAAAATTCACATTGATAAATATTGGGATAATTTAGATTTATGGTGGAAATCTGATAATGTTCAATTGGCAAGAAAAAAATATTTAAAATCTTATTTTAATGTTAAACCAAATTGGTTTAAAGAATGGTCTGATTTTATCAATTCGCAATACAAACTGTAAGAAAACCTTATTTTTTAATTATTAATTATAGAAATAAATTCGGTAAAAACGTTTTATGTGTCATTAAAAAATTCAATAAATGAACAATAGCAACAACTCTAGTCGTCCAAAAAATCAACTGTATTATGCTAATTTTAATTGTTAAAAAGTATTAATTAAATGTCAAACAACCATCAAACTGTCGTAGTTATTGGAGCTGGACCAAGCGGGTTAACAGCAGCCTATTACGCTCAAGAAGCAGGATATAATGTTATTCTACTAGAGAAAATGAATGTCGCAGGAGGAAAAGGAGGCAGTCGCAAATATAAAGAATTTATAGTTGATTTTGGACCACATGCATATCATGCGATCACTAAAGAATTTACCGACATAATGGAAAAACATAGTAATGGAAAACTCTTAGATATAAAGATTAAACAAAAATTATATATAACTAAAAAACCGATAGGCTACCCCATGCAAATTCAAGAGGCCGTAAGTAACTTTGGTTTAAGATTAAATATAAAAATTTTATATGATTTTTTTAAAGCAAAAATAAAATCTATTTTTATTAAAATTCCTAAAAACTCTTTTAAGCAGTTTGGTGAAGCAAATTTTGGTAAAACTCTATACGATCTTTGCTTTGGTCGTTACACTGAACGTGTATTCAGATGTTCAGCAAATGAAATTTCTGTAGAGTACGCAAGAAGAAAATTACCAAATGCTTCCTTGTTGGGTTTTATTTTTTCACTATTAACTAAAATTCAAACTAGAGACAAAGAATCATATCTTAATGTACGTCGCTATATGTACCATGAAAATGGAATAGGGAATGTTTTTGAGTCAATGGCAAAAGCCATCAAAGATCGAGGTGGTGAAACTATTTATAATTGTAAAATTAAAGATATTGTTATTTCAGAAGATAATTTATTAACATCAATAAATTTAGAGCTTCCTAATAAAAGAAATATTAAATGTGACTATTTAATTTCAACAATACCTTTTGATGACCTTGTAGATTATGCAAATATAGATATGACTAATAAAAACTTAATGAAAACAAAGCTTCCTTTTAAACATGTAGTAGTTGTCAATGCTGTCTTAAATAGAAAGCAATTTTCAGAAAATCATTGGACTTATTTGGTTAATGAACAATTTTATTTTAACCGTTTAAGCGAACAAAAAAATTTTTCTATTAAGTGTGCCACAAAAGATAAAACGCTAGTTATGCTTGAGGTTATACTTGATTCAAGAGATGAGGAGTGGAAATGGGAAGGCGAGCAGTGGCGTGAAAAAGTAGAAAAAGAATTAGGATTTTTTGGAATTAAATCTAAAGAAATTGAAGATATTTGGCCAACAAGAATGGAAAAAGCTTATCCTATTTTTTTAACAGGTTATGAAAGTGCAAAAAAAAAAGTTTTAGATGATTTTTCTAAGTTTAAAAATATAATATCAACAGGGCGATATGGACTTTTTTTAGATGTTAATATGCATGATGCCATGGTTTTAGGCTCAGAAGGTTTTAGATATTTAACTGAAAACAAAGTAGAAGAATTTTATAAAGATCACAAGGCAATATGTATTCGAAAAAGAGACCAAAAAAATTAAATAACAAAACGTTATCTAAATACAAAAAGATAAATAAATGTCGTATTTGTAATTCTAAAAATTTAAAAATATTTTTAAAATTTGGAAAAATGCCTTTAGCGGGAGGATTTATAAAAAAAAAAGATTTATTAAAGCAAAAAACATATCCTCTAACAGTTGCTTTTTGCAATCAATGTAAAGAAACTCAAATTTTAGAAACAATTCCATCTACAGTTTTATTTCGGGACTATCGTTTTGTTTCATCAACTACCAAAACACTTTCCAACCATTTTATTCAATACGCAAAAACAATGAAGAAAAGATTTCTAGACAAAAATTCACTTGTTGTTGAATTTGGAAGTAACGATGGTGTTCTTTTAAAACCATTTAATAATTTGGGAGTTAAAGCTATTGGCGTTGAACCTTCAAAAAATATTTCTAAACTTGCAAAGAAAAGTGGATGTAAAGTGATAAATGATTTTTTTAATCTTAAAACAGCCAAACTTATAAAAAAAAACCATGGAAAAGCTTCTTTGATATGCGCAAATAATGTATTTGCTCACATTGATAACATGCAAGAGCCGATGAAAGGAATAAAATTTCTTTTAAAAAATGATGGTGTTTTTGTATTTGAAGTTCACTATTTAGTAGACCTTTTAGAGAAATTTCAATTCGACATGATTTATCACGAACATATGATGCATCATTCCTTAACTTCACTGTCCTATTTGCTCAATCTTTTTGATATGGAAATTTTTGATGTTTTAAGAATACCAATACACTCTGGATCAATTCGCGTGTACGCTCAAAATAAAAATATCAAAAAAAGACCGGTTAAAATTGTAGTTAAAAAACTACTTAAATTTGAAAATGATAAAAAAATTAATCACTTTGCAAATCTTAAAAAGTTTGGTCTAGATACTTTTCGCAAGAGAAATTCACTGATTAAACTAATAAATAAATTAAAATCACAGGGAAAAAGAATTGTGGGTTATGGAGCTTCTGGACGAGCAACGGTGCACATTAATTTTTGCAAATTTAGCAATAAGACAATAGAATATGTTGTTGATGCTTCCCATGAGAGGCAAGGTAGATTTATTCCAGGAATGAATATACCAATTTTATCGCCAAAGAGATTCCAAATGGATAACCCTGATTATGCAATACTTTTTGCTTATAATTACTTTGATGAAGTAGTTAAAAAAGAAAGAGATTTTATCAAAAGAGGTGGAAGATTCATAATTCCATTACCTGTTCCAAAAATTGTTGAGTAGTGAAAAATATGAAAATAATTATTATAGGATCTTCAGGTATGTTAGGTCATGTTGTGTCTTATTATTTTATCAAAAAATATAATGAGAATATAATCCTTTGTTCTAGATCAAAAACAAATATATCTACACTTCATAAAAATTTTGTTAAAATTAAAGATTACTCAAAAAAAGAATTGTTCGATTTAATAGAAAAAAACAGACCTTGTAAAATTATTAATTGTACTGCAGTTACCAATTACAAAGTTGAAGATAATAAATTAAATTTAATCAATAGCGAGTTACCAAAATTATTATCAAATATTATTAGCAGTAAGAATGATGGGAGCCAATTAATTCATATAAGCACGAACGGAGTTTTTTCTGGGAAACGTGGCAGTTATACTGAGTCTGATCAACCAGATTCAATTAATATTTATGGCAAAAGCAAAATAGCAGGAGAAGCTATTAATTCAAAAAATATAATCATAAGAACATCAATTATTGGACCCGAATTAAAGAATAATGCCGGTCTCTTTGAATGGTTTTTAAAACAAAAAGGTGAAATAAAAGGATACACGGAAGTAAAATGGAACGGTGTAACAACATTAGAATGTGCTAAATTTATTGATTGGGTAATAAAAAAAAATTTTACTGGATTAGTTCATTTATTTTCAAACAAAATATCAAAATTTGATTTATTAAATATTATCAATAAAAAGTATGAAAAAAATATAAAGATTAAACCTGATAATACTATTAAGTTAGATCAAACTATCGCAACTTCAAGATCAGATATCAATTATATTGTTCCAAATTTTAAAGATATGTTACAAGAACTTAAAGATTTTTATTTTTTAAAATAAAAAAATTAGTCTAATTTAAATTTATTTTTATAATCATTTAATAACTTTTTGTTTTGTTTATTTTTATATAGAATAAAATCTCCACATACCAACATATCTAGGTCAGTACCCATAAAACATCTATAAGCGTCCTCCACAGAACATACTATTGGTTCACCTCTAACATTAAATGAAGTATTAACAAGCACTGGACATTTAGTAATTTTTTGGAAGTTTTTAATCAACTTATAGTATCTAGAATTAGTATCTTTATGCACAGTTTGAATTCTAGCTGAATAATCTACATGGGTTATGGCGGGTATTTCAGACCTTTTAATATTTAATTTATCAATTCCAAATAATTTTTTCTCAACTTCAGTCATTTCTATTTTTTTTTCATCTTTTATATTAGCTACAAGCAACATATATGGACTGTCACACTCTAAATCAAACCAATTTGGAAGTTCCTCTCTAATAACTGAAGGAGCAAAGGGTCTAAAGCTTTCTCTAAACTTAACTTTAAGGTTTAAATTTTTTTGCATTTTTGCAGATCTAGGATCAGCAATTATTGATCTACCTCCCAAAGCTCTAGGACCAAATTCCATTCTTCCCTGAAACCAACCAACTGTTTTTTCTTTTGATAGTTCTTCAGAAGTAATTTTTAACATTTCATCTTCCGAAAACTTATTATAATTTGCACCAACTTCTTTTAGAACACTTTCAATTTCTGAATTACTGAACTCCGGTCCAAGATAAGAACCTTTCATTTTATCTTCAAATGGTAACAATCTTTCATTTTTAAACTCTTTGTGCCACAAGCCTAAGGCAGCTCCGAGAGCCCCGCCCGCATCTCCTGCTGCTGGTTGAATCCAGACATTTTCAAATATTTTTTCTTTAACTATTTTTCCATTTGCTACGCAATTTAGAGCAACACCTCCAGCCATGCATAAGTTTTTGCTATCACTTTCTTTAGAGATAGATCTAGCTAAGCGTAGTACTATTTCTTCTGTTGCTGCTTGTATTGAAGCTGCTACATCCATGTGAAATTGAGTTAGTTGCTCTGTTTCAGGATTTCTTAAAGGTTTTCCAAAAAGTTGTGAAAAATTTTCGTTAGTCATTTTAAGATCTACGGCATAATCAAAATACTTCATATTTAATTTAAAAGTTCCATCATCTTTTAAATCTATAACCTCATCCAAAATTAGATTTTTAAATTTATCCTCACCATAAGGAGCCAAACCCATTACCTTATATTCACCACTGTTAACTTTAAAGCCAGTATAATAAGTAAAGGCTGAATACAATAATCCAATAGAATGAGGAAAGTGAATTTCTTTTAATATATTTAAATTATTATTTTTTCCTTCAGCAACAGTTGTGGTTGCCCATTCACCAACTCCATCTAAAGTTAATACCGAAGCATGACTAAAAGGGGAAGGGTAAAATGCGCTAGCAGCATGACTAAAATGATGTTCTGAAAAATAAATTTTGTTTATATTTTTAAATTTATCATCATGATTTTTTAACTCATCAAATAAAATTTTTTTTTGAAAAAGTTTATCCTTTAACCATATAGGCATCGACATACAAAAAGATTTAAACCCTTTGGGTGCAAAGCTAACATATGTTTCTAGTAATCTTTCAAATTTTAAAAATGGTTTCTCATAAAATACTACATAATCTACTTCACTTAATTTAAGATTAGCAGTTTTCAAAACGAATTCTACAGCATGATAAGGATAACTGGAATCATGCTTTTTCCTTGTAAACCTTTCTTCTTGAGCTGCGGCAATAATTTTTCCATCAATTATTAAAGCTGCAGCACTATCATGATAAAACGCTGACACTCCTAATATAGAAGTCATTTTAAAAAATTGTATATATAAAAGGTGCTACTGCTGACCCTTGACTTAATATAATAATACCGCCAAAAAGTAGCAAAACAAACAGTATTGGCAATAACCAAAATTTTTTTCTTTCTTTTAAAAAATTCCAAAATTCTTTCAAAAACCACATTCTTAAAATTGATTTTTCATTGAGCTAGTTTTTTTGTCGCAAATAATCCAGTATGATTTTTTATTTTTATCAAACTTATTATCAAGCATTTTCTTTCCAAACATTTTCATTATTAAACCAGTAGGTGTAACAACAAGAAAAAATACTACACCCATTACAATTGGTGCCATAATAGATCCAATTAAAATTCCAAATTTGAACCACAATAAATTTAATGGATTTAACAATTTTGAATTTATTAAACCTAAAATTAAAAAAAGCATAGATATAAGAATTAGATATATTCTTATATCTCCATTGCTTTTTAACGGCCACAATCCAATGATTATTAATACAAAGAAAAAAACTAAACCAAAACTCCTATTTGAGCCAATTTTTATCTCTGATTTTTTTTGCACATTATATTAATAAAGACTTTTAAAAAAATTTCTATCTATAATTAAAAATCTAATTTTATGTCAAATACCGGCAGTTGTTTTTTAAACAATCTAGAAGACTTTAATTAACTAGGAAAAACCTTTACAATCAGTAGTTGATTCGTTTTATAAAAAATGATTAAATTATATGAACAAAAATTTTAAAGTAGCTGAAATTTTAAAATCAGTTGATTCAATAGTCTCTGATAATAATTATATAGCATATGATAAAAAAAAAATTTTTAATAGATATACAAGATTTACAAATCAAAAAATAAATATGTCCAATCTTCCAGAGACTGAAAAAATAATAATTGAGGCAGAAAAATCTCTAAAAAATCCTAATGAGGTTTTGGTTTTAAAAAATGAATATGTAGAAAAATTAGTTTTAAAAAATGAATATGTAGAAAAATTAGTATTAAAAGATGAACAGGTCGAAGATCATTTTAAAGAAGAAAACGATTCAAACAAGACAAGTGAAGAAATTTCTATTCAAGAAGAAAACAATTTAAAAGATTTAGAAAATAACTTTGTATATATGAACGAAAAATTAAAATCTTTAACCACAAAACAAGATGAGAAAATTAAAGATTTAAATATATTATTAGATAAATTTGTAAGCCAAGAAAGATACAAAGATCTAGATAAAAAAATAAAATTATATCAAGATGATAATTCAACGTTAAGACAAAAAATATTAAGCCTATCAGATACAGAAAGTAAGTTAAGATTACAAATGGTAGATTTAAGTTTAAATAAAAAAACTGAAGAGGAAAAAAGTAAAAAAATTAAACAATCTACGGAAACAGAAAGTGAAGTCATAAAAAAATTAAATATTATAATTGAGGAATTGTTGCAAAAAAATACTCAATCAACAGATATTGATCAAAAAATTAAGTTTTACAGAGAAGAAAATGCAAAAATAATTGTAGATAAAAGTGAAATAGAAAGAAAATTGGAAAATACCAAAAGTCAATTAGCAATGAATGAAAATAACAAAAAGGAAATAAAAATAGCTTTAAACAATCTAAATAAAATTTTAGCTGCTTCAAATATTGAATCAAGCACTTTCATCAATAAATTAGAAGAACAAACATTGAATACGAATCCAGTAGTTGATGAAAACACAACAAAAAAATTATAAAAAAATCTTTATTACAGGCACCGCAGGTTTTATAGGATTTAGTTTAGCTAAATCTTTGCTTGATAAGGGTCAGCATATTCATGGGTATGATTGCATGTCTGATTATTATGATATTACCTTAAAACATGCGCGTAACAAAATACTAGAAGGTTATGATAATTTTTCTTCTACAAAAGACATGCTGGAAAGCAAAGACGTTTTGGATAAAGTAGTTACTAATTTTAAACCTGAAATAATTATTCATTTAGCTGCTCAGGCTGGGGTTCGTTATAGTATAGAAAAACCTAGAGTCTATTTAAGCTCAAACATAACGGGCACATTTAATATTATTGAATCGGCAAATAAAGCAAAAGTTAAACATTTGCTAATAGCTTCCAGTTCATCAGTTTATGGAGCCAATGAAAATATTCCTTATCGTGAGATTGATAAAACACAAACTCAATTAAGTGTATATGCGGCAACTAAAAAATCCACAGAAAGCATTGCTCATTCATATTCAAATTTATGGAATTTGCCCATTTCAATGCTCAGATTTTTTACAGCATATGGTCCTTGGGGCAGGCCCGATATGGCTCTTTTTAAATTTACTGAATTTATAATTAAAGGTAAGCAAATTGACATTTATAACAATGGAGAAATGTACCGAGACTTTACTTTTATTGATGACATTGTAAAAAGTGTTATAGCTTTAATAGATGTACCTCCCAAAATTATAGATAGGAAAAGTATAGATAAAAATGACAGTTTGTCATACGTAGCTCCATTTAGAATTATCAACATTGGAAATTCAAATAAGATTAAATTATTGGATTTAGTCGCTGTTCTTGAAGATTGTTTAGAAAAGAAAGCCATTCGCAATTATATGCCTATGCAAAAAGGAGATGTTTATGCGACTTGGGCGAATACTGATTTATTAAAAAAATTAACTGGTTATTCACCCAAAACTGATTTTAAAGAGGGTGTAAGAAAGTTTGTTGAATGGTATTTGGAATATTATAAAAAATAATTAATTTAAAGAATATGTTTTTAAAAACTGAAAAAGTAATAAAAGAATGGACGGACTATAACGGCCATTTAAATGTTGCTTTTTACGTACATGTTTTTGATATTGCTGCAGATATCATGTTAGATAGTTTTAAAATGGGAGGTAATTCCGCTAAACAAGATAAAAAAACTACATTTGTTGCTGAAATGTACACTACTTACAAACAAGAAGTTAGACTTGGAGAAGAGGTAGAAACACACTTATCTTATATTGATCATGATAAAAAAAGAATTCATTATAGGCTCTCTATGTTCCATAAAGAAAAAAAATACTTAGCGTCAACAAATGAAGTTTTATCATTATACGTGGACTTGGATAAAAGAAAAGTTATTGAGTTTGACCAAAGCAGATTAAAACTTATGGACGAAGCAGTGAAAATAAATTTACCAGAATTTAATTCTGATAATTTGTTTTTTACAAATAAATTAAAAAAATAGTTACCTTATTGGGTTTTCAGTTGCTATATACTGTTCTTTAGTTTTTTCTCTTATGTAAATATATATGCCTGCTGAAATAATTAATATTACTCCAATAAATGTTCTTATACTTGGAATATCATTAAATATTAAGTAACCAGTTATTATAGACCATATAATTAATGAGTATTCAAAAAGTGAGACTGCCGATGGTGAGGCAATGTGGTAAGCTGAGAAAACAAAATAAAAAGAAAAAGTTGCAGCTACACCCATGACGATAATAAGTGGCCAGGCAGCAGTCGGATTAGTAAACCACTCTCTAAAGATAAATTGAAAAGTAGGATCAGTAAAAGTATTAAATCGCCCGTCTCCAGTAAATATAAAAAATAAGCCACTGATTATTATTGCTCCAATATATAGATGGATCATCTGCGTATATACATTATCTTTATCAGATGTAATTTTAGTTATTGTCATTGAGGTGGCATAAAATAGAGCACATCCAACGGGCGCCAGATTCATCAAATTAAAATTTTCAAAGTCAGGGTTTAATACAATGTATACACCAACAAATCCAACAAAAATCGCAGCCCATCTTCTAGTACCAATTTGTTCTTTTAAGAATATTATTGCTAAAATTGATATAAAAAATGGACTAGAAAAAAATAATGCATTTGCCATTGCAAGAGACATAAAAGTTATAGAAACATAAAATAAACTAAACCCAAAAAAGAAACAGATAACTCTAAAAACTGTTAAAAAAGGGTAGTGTGTTTTTAAAATAATTTTTTTTTTAGAAAATTTTAAATAACTCGTTAAAAGAATAATAGCTGTTAAAGTTCTCCCAAAGTAGAGTTCATAAAGAGCAGCATCTTCATAAACAAGTTTTATCAAAGCATCTTGAATTGAAAAAATAGCCATACCTACCAAAATATATAAGATCCCTTTGGGATTATTATTTTTCATACAAGATTACTTTTTGATTTGATTTTTCTTAAATATAGAAATGCCGGTTTTAATTTTATGTTGGTACGATTCGTTGAAAGCATCTAATTGCCACCCTGTCATTCTTTGAATTAATTTGTTAATATTTTCTTTTTTCCACTGATTACTTGTTCTTTCATCTTTCCAAATTATTTTTTCTTTGTTAGTTCTAGCACAACCATAACAGTAACCGGTATTATAATCTGTTTTACAAATACTTATACAAGGGGATATAATTTTTTGATTATCCATATTTTTATTATCAGTTATTTAATATTAAATCAGAAGATTTTTCAGCAATCATAAGAGTTGGTGCATTTAAGTTTCCACTAGGTATTTCTGGCATTATAGAAGCATCTACTACTCTAATGTTTTGCAATCCATGTATTTTAAGATTTTCGTCAACTACCGCCATTTTATCTACTCCCATCTTTAATGTTCCACATGGATGATAAGCAGTTTCTGCTTTCGATTTAATATACTCATTTAACTGTTCTTCATTTTGCACATTTGCTCCAGGCCCAATTTCTTTACCAGAATATTTAGCCAAAGAGTTTTGGGATAAAATTTTTCTTGCAACAGTTATACATTCTCTAGTTTGTTTTAAATCATCTTGATGTTCTAAATAGTTAAATAATATTTTTGGGTAGTCATATGGATCAGATGAATTAAGAGTAATTGAACCTCTGCTCTTAGGGTGGTTTGGGCTTGCGTGCAATTGGTAACCATGTGAACTTGCATTAACCTTGCCATGATCAATAACAAAAGACGGAAAGAAATGAAATTGGATATTAGGTATACTGCGTTCAGGTGAAGATCTTGCAAAACCTCCAGCTTCTAGAAAAGATTGTGAACAAGGCCCAGATTTAGATAAAAACCACTGAATGCCTGCTAAAATTTTTGGAACAAGTTTAGTATATTTATAAAGAGTATCTGAAGTTTTGCATTCTTGTTGAATATAAGTTTCTAGGTGGTCTTGAAGATTCTTACCTACACCTTTTAAATCGTGAATTGTATTTATCCCTTTTTGTTTTAAATGGTCCGAGTCTCCAATACCAGAAAGCATCAATAATTGAGGGGAATTAATTGATCCACCACTTAAAATTATTTCCTTTTCAGCGTAGATTTTTTCAACTTTATCTTTAATTTTTACCTCAATGCCAATAGCTTTTTTTCCATCGAAAATTATTTTTTCTACAAATGAATTAGAAAAAATATTTAAATTTTTTCTTTTTTTTACAGGGTTTAAATAGTATCTAGAAACACTAGCCCTTTGTCCTTTGTGAATTGTAGTATCAAACATTCCAAACCCTTCTTGGTGTTCTCCGTTCATATCTGAGTTAATTTTATGTCCTGCCTCAGAAGACGCGCTTAAAAAAGCTTTAAATAATGGATTGTTATTTTTAGATTGATTAACTGGAAGAGGGCCTAGAGTTCCTCTATAATAATTTTCTCCACCAGACCAATTTTCTATTTTTTTAAAATAAGGAAGAATGTTATTATAAGACCAAGATTTTAATCCAAAACCTTCCCATCTTTCATAATCATTTTTATTTCCTCTAACAAAAACCATTCCATTATGGGCAGAACAGCCACCAATCATTTTTCCTCTGGGGCAGAATATTTTTCTATTATTTAAATATGGCTCAGGTTCAGAATAATATTTCCAGTTATATTTTGGATCATGCATTGTGTATAATAAAGCTAATGGCATTTTTACTTTCCAAATATCACTTGAGTTCCCAGCCTCAAAGACTCCAACTTTATTAGTTGGTTTTTTTGATAATCTATTTGCAAGAACACAGCCTGCTGATCCAGCGCCAATAATTATATAGTCAAATTTCATATAAGTTTCGAAATTAAAATATTTTCATATTCATTTATAGATTTTATTTTTAATCCAGATTCTTTTGCTATCTCATCAAATTTTCTTAATTTAATAGAATTTTCAAAAAACTTATTACTTTCAAACTTTTTAGCCTCTACATTGCTCATGACACCACCCTGTAGTTCCAAACTTATTTTAGATGCTTCTGAAAGTAATTTGTAATACGTTTCATCTTTTGCTAGATATTTTTTCGCCTTAACATGGTATTTAATTGGACCGATAACATCTTTTACAAAATATTTTTTTAAAAATTCATATCCCACATCCTCATGTTTTCCATCTTTATTTTTAACAACTAGATCGTCTGGGTTTTCTAAAATAAAGTGTCCATAATCATGTAGTAGACTTGAGCAGATTAAGTTGGTTGAGCAACTATTTTTTTCAGCAAGCATAGCGGTCTGTATCATATGTTCACTCATTGTAACTTTCTCACCAATATATAAGGATTTGTTATTTAAATAATTAGATATGATTTGATTAACAATATTCATTAATAAAGATTAATAGGATAAAAAATAAACTTATTCAATTGAAAATTTTTTCCAAATATCTGTTAGTTTAATTGCAAAATCTTTTGCAAATTTACTTGAATTAAACAAATTATTTTCTAATGCATGTTTCCTTAAATTTTTTTTTGTTAATATAAGTTTTCTTTTGTTGGATATAATTTTATCTAACTTGTTAATGTAATCCGACTTATCTTTTGCTATCCACTCATTCATATTTAAATTTTTGTTTATTGAATAAACGCATCGAGATAAAGCGGCATCTCCTTCCAAGCAAAAAACAGGAACCCCCATCCAAATACTTTCGAATGAAGTTGTCACAGCATTAAAGGGAAATGGATCAAGTGAAATATGAACTTTTGAGTAAGATTTTAAATAAGCAACATGATCTTTTGATTTTTCCAAAATCAAGCGATTAGCACCAATGCCATAACTTAAAAATTGATTTCTTAAGTTTTTTTCAACATTAAAGTCTTCTAGTTCACTAGCTATAAAATGTATTTTGGTAGTTGGAAACTTACTTAAAACCTCTGACCATAATTTTATTACTTCATTGTTTATTTTTCTAAGTGCAACAAAACTTCCAAAAGTAATCGGATCTTCTTCGGTTTGATGAATTGTAGCATCAATGTTTTCACCATCACTCACCACATAATCCGTCCAAATATTTGGCAATATTAACAATTTTTCGGTGTAATTTTTTTTTATTGATTGTAAAAATATATTTTCATCTATTATTTTATAATCTATTTCCTCAACTCCAGTTGTATTCATGGAGCCTAACCATGACATTTGGATAGGAGCTGGTTTATAATAAAATATTTCAAGATTATTATTTATAGTGTGTCCCGCTAAATCAATTAATATGTGTATTCCATCTTTTCTTATTTTGTTTATAATTTGTTCATTGCTATATCCAAAAATACTTTCAAAATTATCAAAATCTTTTTCAAGTTCAGTTGTTAGATTATCTTTTGTCTTATAATTGTAATAACCATACGAATTGATGTTATGCAATTTTAATTGTTTAATTACATTCTTGATACAATAACCTACAGGGTGCTTTCTAAAATCTGGCGATACAAAACCTATGTTTATTTTTCTTGAATTTTTTTCATAATTAAAATTTACGATATTTAATTTTTTTCTTTCATAATTTTTACTAAACTTTTTTATATAACTGTTTATTTTATTAAAATCTATTCTACAATTAAAATTCTGATTTTGTAAGTAGCCACTATAAGCTCTATAATTTTTTATATTTTTATCTAACACTTTTTCTAAAATTTCTATTCCATCTGTAATGTTTAAAGATTGAATTAAAGCAAAAGCTAAATTGGTTAGGTATTCCTCATTTGTGGGATCTATTTTTATTAATTCTCTATAATACCCTATTGATATATAATATTCCTTTTTCTTCAAAAAACACGAAGCGATATTATTTATTGCCTCCACATCCTTGGTTTTTATATTTAAATATATTTCATAATACTTTATAGCTAAGCTGAAATTGTTAGTTTTTCTGTATGTCTCTGCTAAATTTTTTAAAGCATTTGGATTTTTAAGATTTTTTTCTAAGATTTTGATAAAAATTTTTTCTGATTTTTGAAATAAATTTTTTTTTAAATATACTACTCCAATAATATTTAATAAAACAATATTTTCATTATCAATTTTTAATAGTTTGTTTGTTTCTTCTTCTAGCTCATCTAGTTTATTGAGTTTATATAATTCTTCTAATTTTTTAAGCTTTTTGTTGTCGATTGTTTGCATCTTAACTTTCAAAAAAATTAATCACCAATAAAATGGTGGGATAATACTCTTGTGTGATTCACAATCCTGTGTTCAAATAAATAGAGTCCTTGCCATGTGCCTAGCATTAATTTTTTATTTTTAAAGCTTAGTGTTAGATGATTATTTGTTAAAGCTGACTTTATGTGTGCTGGCATGTCATCTTTGCCTTCTGTGGTATGTTTATAAAGTTTATTATCCATAGGAACCAATTTATCAAAAAAAGTTTTTAAATCACTTAAAACATCTGGATCTACATTTTCTTGTATAACCAACGATGCGCTTGTATGTAAAATATTAATATTAAGCATACCATTTATTATATTTTGACTACTTAACCATGAAATTGTTTGTTGTGTAAAATCATACAAGCCTTGTCCTTTTGTGTTTACTTCGATTTCGTGGAATATTTGTTTCATTATTTAACGTCAATATCATTCATCAAATGAACAATGGCTACGCCTATAACTATAAGAGAAAGCCCAAAAATAGTTGGTATATTAGGAATTTGATTATATTTTATGACTGCAATAACTGCTATGGCTACAATACCCAGCCCAGCCCATGTGGCGTAAACTATTCCTACTGGAATAAATTGTATTGTATGTGACATAAGAAAAAGACAAAAGCACAAAGCTATTATAACTATCAACGAAGGATAAAGGTTAGTGAAGCCATTAGTATCCTTTAAAAAACTAGTGGCTAATACTTCAAAGGCAATTGCCAAAAATAAGAATATATATGCGTAGGTTAAGTTCATTTTTATAATTTTATTTTACTTTATATATATAAAGTGAGGGAGCAAGATCATCCGTTTTGACAAGCATTTAAGGACCTAAAATCTAGTGGAAAAACTTAAAAATGGCGATTTTACTATGTTTTTAGCATTATAATTATATAGATATCTATATGTAGTATGATACTAAAGTCTATACGCTACTGAATGATGATTCGGTAGCACTTGTTTAAACAGGTTAACAACTAAGGGAGGTGCTTAAGTATGAAAATGCTTTCAGGTTTCTCAGGTACAGTAAATAGTCTAACGCATGTAGTAATTGCACTACTTGGATTAGGTATCGTCGTGTCACTTTTAGGTGGAAATGTTCCATTTGTGAGCGGAATAGCTGACAATATAGTAGGGTTAGTCCAATCATTAGGTGATGCAGGAATAGTTGGTTTAATAGCGGCTATTATAATTTTAGGTTTTTATAAGTAAATTTATATTTCGTTAGTCTTCCCTCTTAATGATAGACTAATGATCAAAAACCTAACTACCCTAGCCCGAATTTTTGGGCTAGGGTAGTAAGATAAAAAATGAAAGGAATTTTATGGATAATTGGATCTCAAAAATTAAAAAATATTTAAGACAGTTCATTGAGCTTGGCGTTCTTTTAATAGGAGTTTCTGTTTTTGCCGAAATATTATTTGGACCTAATGTTGCTTTTTTTGGTTCTCAAGTGACAATAAACTTAGTAGCTTTGCTTAATACTCTTGGCGACTCTGGTATTGCTGCTTTAATAGTTATCTTTGCTCTATTAATAACATATCGAAAATTATTAAAATAATTCGATTAAGTTAAGGCTATGAAAACAAAGTTGTTATCTGGCGCTCTTGGTGCTGAAATTACTGGAATAAATCTCAAAAACTCATCTGAAAAAAATTTTCAAATAATTAATGATTTGCTTTTAGAGCATAAAGTTATTTTTTTTAGAGACCAAAAAATTACAACTGAAGAACACAAATCTTTAGCAATAAAATTTGGTCCACTTGAAAAACATGCTTATGTCAAAGGGCGCAAAGATCATCCTGAAATAGTAAGAATTATAAAAGCCCCTGATGAAAAAAATCAATGGGGCGAAAATTGGCATAGTGATGTTAGTTACAATATTAAACCTACTAAAGCTGTTATTTTAAAATCTGTTAAAATACCTCCTGTTGGAGGAGATACTGTTTTTTCAAATATGGAACTTGCTTGGGAAACTCTTGATAAAAATATAAAAGAAAAAATTAATAACAAAAAAGCAGTACATAGTTCATTGGGTGCTGCATTTTTTGTAAAAGATTATAAGGCAATGGAAGGGAATGGTAATATTGATGAATATTCTAATACACACCCAATTGTTAGAACACATCCTGAAACTGGAAAAAAAATATTATATGTGAACTGGACTTATACAAAACAAATAATTGGATTAGATAAATTAGAAAGTGATGAATTGCTTAAGAAAATATTTGAGCACCAAGCAAGACTAGATTTGACGTGTAGATTTAAATGGACAGAAAATGCTGTTGCAATTTGGGATAATAGAAGTGTTTTGCATTATGCAATAGCTGATTTTTTTCCAGGCAAGGGTTTGGGCTATGAAAGAATTATGGATAGAATAGCTATTGAAGGCGACAGACCACATTAATTTTTATATAATAATAAAATGAAATTTTTAAGATGTGGAAAAATAGGAAGTGAAATACCAGCAGTCCTTGACAAGAATGGCAAAATTAGAAATTTATCAAATATTATGAAAGACTTTGATCCAAAAAATCTTAATTTTGAAACTATAAGAAAATTAGAAAAAATTAATTTTGAATCTTTACCTGAAATAGAAAATTCATCAAGGATTGGACCGTGCATAAATCAACCAGGTAAATTTATTGGAATAGGATTAAATTATTCTGATCATGCAGCCGAAACTGGAGCCAAACCTCCGTCAGAACCAATTGTTTTTATGAAAGCAACAAGCTGCTTAAATGGTCCAAATGATGATATCACTTTATATAAAAATTCTAAAAAAATGGACTGGGAAGTCGAAATAGGTTTTGTAATAGGAAAAGAAGCAAAAATGGTTTCTGAGAAAGAAGCTTCTAACTATATTTTAGGTTTTTGTATAGTTAATGATATTAGCGAAAGGGAATGGCAAATTGAAAAAACAGGACAATGGGTAAAGGGTAAATCTGCTGATACATTCGGCCCAATTGGTCCTTACCTAGTAACAAAAGATGAAATTCCAAATGTTAAAAATTTAAATTTAAGTTTAGATCTCAATAATGAAAGAATGCAAACCGGAAATACAAGAAATATGATTTTTAATGTAAATTTTATACTCTCTTATTTAACTAACTTTATGTCATTACAGCCAGGAGATATTATAACCACAGGCACGCCACCAGGCGTAGGCATGGCAAGGAATCCTCCACTTTTTCTTAAAGTAGGTGATGAAATGAAATTAAATATAGATTATTTGGGTGAGCAAAATCAAAAAATAAAAAAATTTACCATTTAGCAATCTAGTGTATTTAATTTTTCCCAAACAGTTATAGGATCTTTTTTTGAAAATTTATCTTTATTATTAAAATATTTTATTTCTTTCTCTTTTAATTTTAAATAACTAGTAATATTTTTTTCACCAAAGGCTGATAATAAAACTTCGTTATTACTTAAATTTTCTAAAGCTTCCTCTAAGTCAGATGGAAGTTTTTTAATATTTGGGTAGTTATCACCATCTGTATACATATTAACAAACAATGGTTGTCCTGGATCACGCTTTTTTTTCATACCATCTATACCCGCTGCTATTATTCCCGCCTGAAGAAGGTAAGGATTAGCTGATCCATCCATTAATCTTAATTCAAATCTTCCAGAATCTGGCACTCTGATCATATGTGTTCGATTATTTCCTGTATAAGATATTTTACTAGGTGACCAAGTTGCTCCAGACATGGTTGTTGGGGCGTCAATTCTTCGATAGCTATTTATAGTTGGATTAAAAAAAGCGCTTAAAGCTTCAGCAGAATTAAGTACTCCACCTAAAAAATTATAAGCAAGTCTCGTTAATCCTAATTTATCACCTTTATCAAGAAACAAATTTTTATCATTTCTCCAAAGCGAGATGTGAGCATGACAGCCATTACCAGTTAAATTTTCAAAAGGTTTTGGCATAAAAGTTGCTCTGAGGTTATTTTTTTCAGCAATAGTTTTAACCATAAATTTAAAAAAAACATGTCTGTCAGCAGTATTAAGACTATCAGTATAATTCCAGTTCATTTCAAATTGACCGTTAGCATCCTCATGATCATTTTGATAAGGCCCCCAACCCATTTTAAGCATTGAATCACAAATTTCTTTTATTAAATCGTACTGTCGCATTAATGCTGACTGATCGTAACAAGGTTTTGATTGTGTATCTCTGCTATCAGCAATAGCTGTGCCTTCAGGATTTATTAAAAAAAATTCGCACTCAACACCAGACTTTATAACCATATTATCTTTTGATAGCTTTTTAATCTGATTTTTAAGCATTACTCTTGGAGATGCTTCAACTGGTTTACCATTCATCCACAAATCTGAAGCTAACCATCCAATCTCTTTTTTCCATGGTAGTTGGATTAAGCTTTCGGGATCAGGAATAGCGAACATGTCTGTATCTGCTGGAGACATATCTAACCAGGTCGCAAAACCAGCAAAACCAGCCCCATTTTTTTGCATTTCTTTTATAGCTTCTGCAGGAACTAATTTTGATCTTAAAACTCCAAATAGATCAACAAAACTTATTAAAAAGTATTTAATTTTTTTTTGTTTTGCAATTTTTGATAAATCTTTTGCCATACCATAATTAATTATAATATTGAATCTTTGTAAAGTATTATTAAAACAAGCAAAATAAGACCTATTGATAAATAGACACCATATTTTGCTTTTGGAAAAGCTACTCCTCTCATCCGATAAGGTCTTTTGTTTTTATTTTCTTCTCCGTTTTCCATAAATTTTAAAAATTAGTTAAAAAAAAGGGCGCCAATAAATTAGCGCCCAAATTTTTTATTATTTTATATTACCATTCGGCAACGATATTTTTATGAGCATTTGGTCCAGGTGATTTCCTAGCCAATTTTTTTAGCTCCTCAGCTTCGTTGTTATGAGTAACAACATGCCAAGCTAACCAAACAATAACACCAATTAAGAGCAACCATCCTTCAGTTCCAACCATAGGATAAATTTCTCCGGCAACTTGCATTCCTTCTGTCGCTGAATCAACGTCAGTTGTTAAATGCTCTACCCAACTTGTTAATGTAGCCATAAGTTATTTTTCCTTTCTATCTGTTAGATGAAGAAACTGCTTTTTCATCTTTTGAAGCAGCCTCCATCATGTTATAGTCTAGTCCAGCTAGTTCCACTTCACGAGGTATACGTAATTTACCTGCTCCATGAAGTATTTTAGCTATGACATAGCCTGGTATGAAACCAAGAACCACGAACATAATAAATGCTCCGATAATCATTCCAATAGGATTAATTGCTGCGTAACCCAAACCATCATATCCTGATGATGGGTAACCCCATAGAACGAAACCGCAGATTATAAGTCCGACAACTCCAGCGTAACCGTGTACAGCTACAGCACCAACTGCATCATCAATTTTGAACTTACGTTCAACCCAGTAATGCAATTTGTAAGCAATAATTGTACCTATACCACCAATGATCATTGCTTGTATTGGATGATATAAATCGTTACCTGCTGAAGCAGTTATGATACCAGCTAGTCCACCTGAATAAGTCCAGAATGGATCTCCTTTTGATATCCAATATGCAGCTAATAAACCGCCAGATAAAGACATCAAAAAGTTCATGGTAATACCACTAAGTGTTGTTGGTGTTACATAGATGTTCGTTGCAGTCCAGAAATTTACTCCATCACCCAAACCATATTCGGGTCCTAGATTAAATATTGGTATATTACACGCTGCATAGAATCCCCAGAAACCTGTATAAATACAAAACAGTCCTATACAAACTAACCAAGGGTTTCTTGGTCCGATGTTTCTCGGTTCTCCACTAGAAGAAAATTTTCCAATACGTGCACCTAAAACAGCAAGTACACCTAAAGCAAATCCTCCAGCGCAAGCGTGAATTACCCCTGAAGCATAAGCATCATGGTAACCTAAAAGTTTAAGCATCCAACCATCAAAGTGCCAACCCCAAGATGCATCTATTGTCCAAAATACAGAACCAATCGCTATGGCTAAAATTCCAAATGCGAAAGTTGTAATTCTTTCAATTAATGCTCCTGAAACGATTGAAGCTGCTGTCCAAGAAAATAGCAAGAAAGCGGCCCAGAACACTCCGTTGATATGGTCGTTTAAACCAATTGCCATTATTGGACTCATTGGATTGGCTAATTCATTTGCACCAAATCCTCCTCCCAAAACTAAACCGGCACTCTCAGTCATTATTGACGGAGCAATGTAAGGTCCAGTTGGGAAGGCCCAATAAATCCACCAACCAAAGAAAAACCACGTTACTGTTACCAAAGGTATTAGTATAGTATTTTTCATTAAAGTATGTTGGTGGTGTTTATAACGTGAGGCTCCAACTTCATACATACAGAAACCCACATGAATTAAAAACATGAGTACTACTGTTATCCAGTAGTAAAATTCTGTAAATATAACTGTAAGAGCACCTAATTCATCAGTCATAATTATTTCTCCCTCTAATTAAAGTTAGTGATTATCATATTAAGTGCGACAAGTAGTACAAGCCTTAAATTAGCTGATATAAAGCCATTTTTTTACTTTGAAAACAACTTTAGATTGTAATTTTAGAATTTTCTGTAAGCTTTTTTTAGATCTACAAGAGGATGTTTCGGAGACATTTGAAATTTAACAAGAAGTTCTCTTGCTATCATGTCTCTATCTTGCTGATTATTTGGTAATTTTATTTTTTTTGGAATAGTAACCCAACCATTTGCGTTTCTACAAAAAACGGCGGGTCGATTTTCTTCGTACCCCATATGAACATCTTCTAACCAATTAAGATCATCCCAACCCATGTATTCTACATATTTTTTTAGAAATGGAGTAATTTTTTTATAGTCAGGCAGCAAGTTTACATCATATCTATAACCGATATGTTGACCGATCATTTTCTCTCTTGCCGTTTCCTTTGATTTACCTAATTTTACTTTTTTTTCTTTTATTTTTTTAGTTTTTTTTTTAGCCATAATTAATCTTTATATTTTATGGAAATCATCAACACCAACTGTGTGATTAGTTCCAGTTAAAGGTACTTTTGCTAAAGCAGAAGCTTCCATAGTTAATGCAGCTAAATCTTCAGGCTCCAATGAATGAATATTAGTTTTTCCACAAGCTCTTGCTAAAAGTTGAGCTTCTAAAGTCATTGCGTGAAGATAATTATAAACTCTTAAGGCAGCATCATCAGGATTCAATCTAGATCTTAATTTAGGGTCTTGTGTTGCAACACCAACTGGACAACGTCCTGTATGACAATGATAACACTGTCCTGCTTTAACACCCATTTCTTTTTCGAAGTTAGCTTCTGGAATATCTTTGTTGCAGTTTAGTGCAATCAATGCACCTGTTCCAATTGCAATTGCGTCTGCACCTAGAGCCAAAGCTTTTGCCATATCAGCACCATCTCTAACGCCGCCTGCATAAATTAAAGTAACTTTTCCAGTTTTACCAACATCATCAATGGCTCTTCTTGCTTCTCTGATTGCAGCAATACCGGGAATACCTGTGTTTGCAGCAGCGATATGGGGGCCTGCTCCCGTAGACCCTTCCATTCCATCTAAAAATATAGAATCTGGATTACATTTTGCTGCCATACGAACATCATCATAAACTTTAGCAGCACCTAATTTTAATTGAATTGGAACCTTATTTTTTGTTAACTCTCTTAATTCTTGAACTTTTAAAAATAAATCATCCGGACCTAACCAGTCAGGGTGTCTTGCGGGAGATCTTTGATCAATGCCTGAAGGCAAGGATCTCATTTCAGCAACTTGATCAGTAACTTTTTGACCCATTAAGTGTCCACCCATTCCAACTTTTTGACCTTGACCAATGAATACTTCTATTGCATCAGCAAGTTGAGCATGATGCGGATTAAAACCATATCTTGATTGAATACATTGGTAATACCATTTTTCAGAATATCTTCTTTCATCAGGTATCATACCTCCTTCACCAGAACATGTTGCACTTCCAGCCATTGTTGCTCCTCTTGCTAAAGCCGTTTTTGCTTCATAAGAGAGTGCACCAAAACTCATTCCAGTAATATAAACTGGGATATCTAGCTCAATTGGATTTTCACACTCTGGGCCAATTATAGTTTTTGTTTCACACTTTTCCCTATAACCTTCAATAACAAATCTTGTAAGTGTTCCAGGCAAAAAAACTAGATCATCAAATGTTGGAATTTTTTTCATCAAAGCCATTCCACGCATTCTGTATCTTCCTAGCTGTGCCTTAATATGAATATCGTCAATAACTTCTGGTGTAAAAATAGCATTTTTACCTAAAAGGCTTTTATTTCTACCTTCTCCATCGTAATCAGGAGCAACAGGTGATTTACCATTTTTTTTTTTTGCCATTAGATTGCTCCTTTTTTTTCTGTAGGTTCTAAGTTATCATAATTCCAAAGTTTTTTACCTGCGACTATTTTTTTGATTTTATTAACATCAAAATTTTCACCGATTTCTGCAACTTTTAATTTTCTTTTTAGCCACTCTTTGTCAACAAATGTTAATTCAGCCTCAATTGCATCACTGCCAAAAGAGCCAATTTTACCACCAATAAATATTGTTCCATCATACATAGAGTCGCCAAGGTTTATTCCAACATCTCCCAAAATAATTATTCTTCCTCTTTGCATCATAAAACCTGTAAAAGCTCCAGCATCTCCACCAACTATGATTGTTCCACCTTTCATATCAATGCCAGTTCGAGCACCAACGCTACCTTTACAAATTAAATCGCCACCTCTTATAGCTGCCCCAAAACTTGAGCCTGCATTTTTTTCGATAACAACTTTTCCTGCCATTAAATTTTGAGCACATGACCAACCAACTCTTCCAGTAATTCTTACATTTGGCCCATCACAAGACCCAACAGCAAAATAACCTAAACTTCCTTCAAAAATTAAATTTAGTTTATTTAAAATACCAACACCTAAACTATGTTTTCCTTGAGGATTTTGAATTACAATTGTTCCATACCCCTCACTCATTAGTTCGTCAATTTTTTTATTAGCTTGAGGAGCTTCCATGTTTTTTACATCTAGCTCTGTTCTTTTATTAAAATCAACATCGTAATTTCCAAAGTAATAAAAATTCTCAGCTTCCTCAGAATCAAAAAACCTTTGTTGAGTTCTGCCTTTTAAAAGCTCAGTATGCATACCCATTGATTGGGATTTTGATTTTTTAGATGAATCTTTTAGATTTGCCATACTTTAACCTCTCCATCAAAAGGATCGTAAGTATCAATTTCTTGTGGTAAAATTGCTCTTATCGCAATTTCTTCTGAACCCATTGCTATTAAATTATCTGATTCATAAAGAACCAATGGTTTTGCCGCCATTGTATCTTTTGCCATTCCTAAACAATCTTTTGTTGCAACAAAATATGTAAAAACACCATCAAGTCCTGTTAACGAGTCTTTCATACCTTCTGCTAATGTTGCTCCATTTCTCATTTTTTCTGCAAGGTAAACTGCAATAAGCTCAGAATCGCATTCTGACATAAACCTCATACCTTTATTTTCTAGAGCTCTTCTATTATTCCAATAATTTGTTAATTGTCCGTTGTGAACAACCGCAACGTCACTGAAAGGATAACCCCAAAATGGATGGGCTGATTTAATATCTACTCCTGATTCTGTGGCCATTCTCGCGTGACCAATAGCATGAGTACCTTTTATCTTACTTAAATCATATCTATCATAAACTTCTTTTGCATCACCAATATCTTTAACTAACTCAAGTGATTTTCCAATTGATAAAATTTCTACCATCGGAACACTTTCAATTTTTTTTGAAAAAGCCATTAGGTCTTTATCATATTTAATTTCGTATCTTAACGAGTAGGGTGTTAGTCTTTCTTCTTTAATAATTGTTGCTCCTAAATCGGCAAGGTGTTTATCAACTAGTTTTTTTCTTTCATCATAGATAGTAGTTTCTTCATTTATAGACGAGCTACCCTCTCCAACGTTTTCTCCAACTATAAATCTCATAATAAAGTTTTGCCCATCAGTATCGCCATAAAGTGCATATCCAGTTGAATCTGGCCCTCTATGTTTTAATGCCTGAAGCATACTTTGCAATTCTGTTCCAATATTTACAGATTTATCTTTATGAATTAATCCAGCTATACCACACATATATTTATTTCCTTTTTCTGACTACGGTAAACAATCCAAATAGGTATCAAGGTCCCATTGAGTTGTTGCACCTAAAAATTTTTCCCATTCATCATTTTTATACCAATGGAATATTTTGTACATTTCATCTGGCATAGCGGATTTGATAACTTCATCATTTGCTAAACGATCTAACGCTTCACCAAGGCTTAAAGGTAATTTTTTAACTTTTTTTCCAGCAGCCTGGGCCTCATACATACTTCTCGATTCAGGTTTTCCAGGATCAATATTATTTGTTATTCCATCTTCAAAACATTTTAACAATCCAGAACCCATTAAATATGGATTGTGCATTGAATCAACTGAACGATATTCAAATCTTCCTGGAGCAGACACTCTTAATCCACACGTTCTATTTTGATATCCCCAGTCAGCATAAACAGGAGCCCAAAATCCTGTATCCCATAATCTTCTGTACGAGTTCACGGTAGAAGATCCAATTGCAGTTAAAGCGCCCAAGTGTTTCATAACTCCACCAATAGCCTTTAAACCAACTTTACCCGGTAATTGAACATCTTTAGTGTCCGGCATAAAAGTATTTGTTCCACCTTCCACATAAGTAAATACTTCATCCATAGCTGGTAAAGATTTGTGGTGTAATTTATTAATTACATCTTTTCCACCTGTCCACAAAGACATATTAGTATGACAACCACTTGCAGACACACCCATAAATGGTTTTGTCATAAAACAAGCTATTAAATTAAATTCTCTAGCAACTTGTGCGCAAATTTGTCTATAAGTTGAAAGTCTGTCTGCATTTCTTAAAACATCATCATACATCCAGTTTAATTCTAATTGCCCAGGTGCATCCTCGTGGTCACCTTGGATCATATCAAAACCCATTGCTCTAGCATATTCCATAACTTTCATGAAAACTGGTCTTAAAGACTCAAATTGATCTATATGATAACAATAAGGTTTAGAAAAACCTTTACCTGTAGGCGTACCATCTTCATTTTTAGTTAACCACATCATTTCTGGCTCTGTTCCAACTCTTAATTGATAGCCATGTTTTTTTTTAAATTCCTCAGCATGTATTCTTAAATTTCCTCTACAATCAGATGTTAAATGCGTACCGGGGTTTTCTCTTTCTTCTCTGTTTCTAAAACAGGTAACAAATACTCTTGCAACCTTTTTATCCCAAGGTAATTGAACAAAAGTTTCAGGGTCAGGTATACCAACTAGCTCTTTTGCTTCTGGTCCATACCCAATATAATTACCATGACGATCAACAAACAGGTTTGCTGTTGCTCCATAAACTAATTGAAAACCTTTTTCACAAGTTCTTTCCCAGTGATCTGCTGGTATGCCTTTTCCAACAACTCTTCCTGTTACAGAAATAAATTGAAAAAATATGTAAGTAATGCCTAGTTCGTCAATTTTTTCTCTAACTTTTTTAACTAGTTTATCACGACCTGGTTTACCAACATGTGCTTCTAAATCTGTCATCCAATCCCCTTTAAAATTTTATGATATTAGAAAGCTAACTGAAATTTTTATTATTGTCTAGATCGGAAGTTTAGCTCCAAGGGAAAGGACTACTTGACGTAGGGTGTAACTCACCTTTCGCGTATCGATTGAATCTGAAAGGTTTTAGTAAAGAATTTTCTTTTCCTGTTATTTCTTCCGCAACTAGTTGACCAACTCCAATCATTTTGTATCCATGATTTGAATCAGCAATCATATAAACATTTTCACAAAATCTATCAAAGATAGGGAAAGAATCTGGTGTAAAACATCCAAGCCCACCAGACGGTCCTTTGCGATATAAATTTGATTTCCCTTCAAATCTTTTTTGACAATGTGCTAGTGCAGAGCTCCACATTTCCGAAAATTGATCTGTAGTTTGATACTCTCTGGATTTTAAACCATATGGGTCTACAGCAACATCATTAAAATTTTTATTAACAACATAAGGAGAAGTTCCTCCTTGAACACCCAATCCTTCAATATCTGGTTTGTAGTATATTCCCCAAATTTTATCAGTAATAAGTTTTTTATCTTTATCTGAATATAATGGAGCAGTAGAGTCTACATGAATAACAGGAGGATTTTTACCATCATTTGTTTTTAAAAAATCTTTGTCAACTCCAATAACACCTTCTTGGAGCATCCAATATTTCCACATAGGAACTTCATGCATTTTTCCATCTTTAGCTTTTATTTCTGTAGCTTTAGGGAGTTCTAGCATGTTCCAAACATCTCTGACCCAAGGACCAACCGCCACTACAACTTGTTCACATTCAATAGTTCCTTTGTCTGTTGTTACTCCAGTAACTGCTTTGCTATTACTTCCTCTTTTGAAACCTGTAACTTTTACTTCAGTAATTATTTTTGATCCATTAGCTTCAGCTTTTTGAGCAATTGCTTTTATTGAATCTTTATTGAATGCATAACCGCCTCTTTTTTCATGAAGCACAGAAGTTATTTCTTTTGCCTGCCAATCATCAAATATTGTCTTCATATATTTTGTACAATCTTTTTCACCTTCAATAAATTCAGAATCATATCCAATAACTTTTTGCTGCTCATAGATCGAAGCAACATCTTTATGCATCACTTCAGGAGATATTTGCATGTAACCAACAGAATTATATTTAAAAGATTTTGGGTCACTTTCCCAAACATCAACAGAGTGTGCCATTAACTCTCTCATTGCGGGTTGGAAATAGTTATTTCTTACAACTCCACAAGCAATTCCACTTGCCCCTGCAGCTATAGAAGATTTTTCTAAAACCACAACATCATTTTCATTTTTGAATTTTTGTGACAAATGCCAAGCAGTACTTAATCCATGAATTCCCGCACCAATAATTACTACTTTTGCTTTTTTAGGTAGTGATGACATAATTTTATAAAATATTATTTTTATTCATTAATTAAACTATTTTGATAGAAAATCTAAAGCTGTCATTATGCCGCCTCTTTTAAAAGGAATGCCCGATTGTTTTAAACCCATCTCAACCCCCGCAAGAGTTCCCGCTAACATTAAATCGTTTAAATCGCCCATGTGACCAATTCTAAAAACTTTACCTTTTACTTTGTTAAGTCCCGTTCCTAATGACATATCATAATTGTCATATATTATTTTTCTCAGATTGTCGGGGTCGTGTTCTTTCGGGACCATAATTGCAGTTATTGAATCAGATCTTTCAATCGGGTTTTTAGCTAGAATTTCTAAACCCCAAGCTTCTACAGCTAGCCTAGTAGCATCAGCATGTCTTTTATGTCTTGCAAAAACATTGTCCAAACCTTCTTCCAACAACATACTTATTGCTTCATTTAAACCGTACAATAAATTAACAGCTGGCGTGTAAGGATAAAATCCCAGTTTATTATTTTCTAACATTTGTCCCCAATCCCAATAAGATTTCACAATTTTTGAACTTTTGTATGCTTCTAATGCTTTATTACTAATTGCATTAAAAGATAATCCTGGAGGGCACATTAAACCTTTTTGAGAGCCTCCTACCGTTACATCAACTTTCCATTTTTGATGTTCGTAATTATAAGACCCTAATGAAGAAATTGTATCTACCATAAATAATGCAGGATGATTTGCTTTATCAATAGCTTTTCTTATCTCTTCTACTCTACTTTTAATTCCTGTGGACGTTTCGTTATGAGTAACTAAAACAGCTTTAATTTCATGTTTTTTATCTGCAAGTAGTTTTTGTTCAACAATTTTAGGATCCGCTCCTGTTCTCCAATCTCCAGGAACAAAATCAACATTTATTCTATATCTTTTTGCAGCCTGACACCATTCTGTAGCAAAATGACCCGTTTCAAACATTAAAATTTTATCACCTTCATTTAATGTGTTTGCTAGCGCAGCTTCCATAGCGCCTGTACCAGCGCTTGGGAAAATAACAACAGGATCTGTTGATTTAAAAATAAGTTTAATTCTTTCTAAAATTCTTTTTGATAAATTTTGAAACTTTGGACCCCTATGATCCATTGCTGGAGCATCTATTGCTCTTAATACTCTATCTGGAATATTAGTAGATCCAGGAACCTGCAAAAAGTGTCTTCCAGCTTTATATGTATTTGATTTTGACATAAATTAATTTTTTAAAGATATACTGATTTTTTTTTATTTTCAAAGCTATTGTAATCATTATTTTTATATATAATTTTTAGTACTAAAAAATAAAAGTTATATTTTTATATATTTAATAGTAGTAAAAAAAATCATTTTTTTTTGTATGTTTTTCTTCATTATTGCAATATGAGCCATCAATATTACAAACCCGCGACAACGCGTCTGCAAAGAAGTGAATTAGCAGTTCCCGGATCATCTCCTAAAATGTTTGAAAAAGCATTAAATTCAAACGCGGACTATATTTTTCTAGATTTAGAAGATGCTGTTTCACCAAACGATAAGTTAACAGCTCGTGAAAATATAATTAAAGCTCTTAAAGAAATTAACTGGAAAGAAAAAGGAAAAACTATTTCAGTACGAATTAATAGTCTTGATACACATTATATGTACCGTGATGTAGTTGATATTATCGAACAAGTTGGAGATAGGGTTGATACGATTTTAATTCCTAAGGTTGGAACAAATAGTGATGTTTACATGGTAGATTGCTTATTAACTCAAATTGAAAACAGCAAAAAAATAAAAAATAAAATAGGCTTAGAATGTTTAATTGAGACTGCCTTAGGCATGTCTAATATAAAAGAGATAGCAAAATCTAGTGATAGATTAGAAGCTTTACATTTTGGCGTAGCAGATTATGCAGCAAGTTTGAGAGCTAGAACAATTGTTATAGGAGGATTGAATCCTGATTATCCCGGCGATCAGTGGCATCATGGTTTGTCACAATTAGTAATGACATGCAGGGCATACGGTTTAAGAGCTATAGATGGTCCTTTTGGAGATTTTAATGACTCTGATGCATACATATCGTCAGCAAAAAGGGCAGCAGCAATTGGGATAGAAGGAAAATGGGCAATTCATCCATCGCAAATTGATCTTGCAAATAAAGTTTTTTCACCACCAGACACAGAAGTTAAGAAAGCAACAAGAATTATTGAAGAACTTGATAAAGCAGCTAAAGAAGGAAAAGGCGCAGCCCAACTTGATGGAAGAATGATTGATGCTGCTTCAGCTCGTATGGCAGAAAATATTGTTAATATTAATCAACTTATTGAAAGTAAATAAAATGGATATTCACGAATATCAGGCAAAAAAAATACTCGCTGGTTTTGGAATAGGTATTCCTCGCGGTGGTATTGCATATAGTCCTGAAAATGCAGAATATAAGGCTCGTGAAATCGGTGGATCAAAATGGGTGGTTAAAGCACAGGTACATTCTGGAGCAAGAGGAAAAGCAGGTGGAATTATAATTTGTAATAGTGCGCTAGAAGTAGCTCAAGCAACCGATAAACTTCTTGGTAAAAAATTAGTTACTAAGCAAACAGGCCCACAAGGTAAAATTGTCCACAGAGTCTATATTGAAGAAGCTACAGATATTAAAAAAGAATTATATCTAGGATTAGTTTTCGATCGTAGTTCTGAATGTATAATGGTGGTTGCTTCAACAGAAGGCGGAATGAGTGTTGAAGAAATTTCTAAAGAAAAACCCGAAAGTATAATTAGATCAAAAATTGAGGCTGCTGTTGGAATACAAAAATTTCAAGCAAGAGAAATTGCTTTTGGTTTAGGAATTGATTCTAAGCTCATTTCTAGAACAGCAGAAGTAATTGTAGGGTGCTATCGTGCATTCAGCGAGTTAGATGCAACTATGGTAGAAATTAATCCGTTAGTAATATCAAAAGATGAACACATTTTAGCTCTCGATTGCAAAATGAGTTTCGATAATAATGCATTGTTTCGCAGAAACCAAGTTTCTGAACTAAGAGATAAAGCGCAAGAAAATCCAAATGAAGTTTATGCATCAGATAGAGGACTTAATTATGTAAGCCTTGAAGGTAATATTGGCAACATTATTAATGGGGCCGGTTTAGCTATGGCATCAATGGATATGATTAAATTAGCCGGGGGTGAACCAGCAAATTTTCTTGATGTTGGAGGCGGCGCCACTCCTGAAAAAATGGTCAAAGCATTTAAATTGATTTCTCAAGACGAAAAAGTGAAAGTTATTCTAGTAAATATTTTTGCTGGTATAAATAGATGTGACTGGGTTGCTGAAGGAATAATTCAAGCATTACAAAAAATAAAAATTGATATGCCTCTTGTTATACGATTAGCGGGAACTAATGTTGAAAAGGGTAATAAAATTTTAAAAGAGAGTAAAATAAAATATATCGAAGCCTCTACTTTAGAAGATGCTGCAAATAAAGCAGTTGCTGCTCTAAAGAAATTGAAAAATTAGATAAAATTATGTCAATTTTTATTGATAAAAAAACAAATATTATAGTTCAAGGCTTTACTGGTAAGTTTGGCTCTTTCCATGCAGAAGAGATGATTAAATATGGAACTAATATTGTTGGTGGGGTAACCCCCGGCAAAGGAGGTCAAAAGCATTTAGGATTACCAGTTTTTAATACGGTAAAAGATGCCGTCAAAAAAACAGGTGCTGTCGCTAGTATTCTTTTTGTTCCACCAGAGTTTGCAGCAGATTCGGCCATGGAAGCAGCCGACGCTGGAATTAAGACATGCGTTGCAATTACAGACGGAATTCCGTCACACGATATGATTAAAATTAAACGTTACATGAGAAGATATTCTAAAAAAGATAAAATGACATTAATTGGACCAAACTGCGCTGGAGTTATCAGTCCAGGAAAATCACTGTTAGGAATTATGCCTGGTCACATTTATATGGAAGGTAAAGTTGGAATTATTGGAAGATCAGGCACCTTAGGTTATGAGGCAGCACAACAACTAAAAAATTTAAATATAGGAATTTCAACTAGCGTAGGCATTGGAGGAGATCCAATTAATGGAAGTTCATTTAAAGATATCTTAGAAAAATTTGAGGAAGATGATCAAACCGAAGCAGTATTGATGATTGGTGAAATAGGAGGACCACAGGAAGCTGACGCGGGTAGATTTGCAAAAGAAAATATGAAAAAACCGGTCATAGCATACATAGCTGGATTGACAGCTCCTAAAGGAAGAGTAATGGGCCATGCAGGCGCAATTGTTTCTGCGTATGGAGAAAGCGCTGTTGAAAAAGTTGAACTTTTAAAGGAATGTGGAGTAATAATTTCAAAGAATCCTTCAGTAATGGGAGAAACTGTAAAATTAACCATAAATGGCAAAAAAAACTAATTACAAACGAAATGCAAATATTGAACTTTCAAAAATTGTTAGTTTATTAGGAAAAATTTTAGGTTCGGTAATTAAAGAGCAAGAAGGAGTTTCTTTATATAATAAAATAGAAAAAATTAGATCATTATCAAAAGCAAGTAGAGGAAAAAAAACTAAAAAGAAAATAAAGTTAAATGAAACAAAAAAATTTCGCCAACTAATATCAAATATTAGCAAGTTAAAACCCAAGGAGTCATTAGTTGTAGCTCGATCTTTTAATAAATTTTTAAATTTTTCAAATTTAGCAGAATCACTTGACAGTGTTCACAAGATAGATAATGGCAAAGTTAGAAAGGCCCAAGGAACCAATGAGTTTACTATTTTAGAGGATGCTATATCTAGATTATTAAAAAAAAAGAATATCTCTAAGAAAAATTTTTACAAAAGTGCAAAAAATATAAAAATTGATTTAGTTTTAACAGCACATCCAACAGAAGTTAAAAGACGAACACTTATACAAAAGTATACACAGGTAAATAATATTTTAGAAAAATTTAATAAATCAAGAATCTTTAAACAAAAAAATATTGAAAAAGAAACACTCGCTCTTGAACAAAATCTCCATGAGGAAATCACATCTATATGGAAAACAGATGAAATTAAAAGAAATAGACCAACTCCTGGTGAAGAAGCTAGATGGGGTTTGGCTGTTATTGAGGATAGTTTATGGAATGCTGTACCCAAAATATGTTCACGATTTGACACAGTGGTAAAAAAATATACCGGAAAGAGATTGCCAATAAATTTTTCACCAATAGTTTTTGGATCTTGGATGGGGGGTGACAGAGATGGAAATCCAAACGTAACATCAAATATTACAAAAAGAGTAATTTTACTTACAAGATGGGAGGCAGCAAACTTGTATGAAAAAGAATTTACTAAAATAATTCAAAAGTTATCTATGCACGAATGTTCTAGTAATTTAAAGAGGAAAGTTGGAAATAGTCTAGAACCTTATAGAGATTACTTAAGACCAATTAGAAATAAATTGATAAATACTCAAAAAGAAATTGAATTATTTTTAAATGAAAAAAAACCTTTAAATGAAGCAAAACTTCTTCAATCAATTAATGAAATAATTGATCCTTTGGTAAATGTTTATAATTCACTGTGTTCAATCAAATGTAAAACCATAGCTGACGGATCGGTTTTAGATCTATTAAGAAGAGCTTTTTCATTTGGCATGAATCTTGTAAGGGTTGATATTCGACAAGAATCTAGTCGCCATCAAAAATTAATTAGAAGTATTTGTAAGCATTTAGGTGTCGGAGATTTTAATCACTGGCCGGAGAAAGAAAAAATTTCATTTTTATCAAAAGAATTTAAATCTAAACGACCTCTAGTTTCAAGAAATATGAATTTTGATAAAGAAGACAAAGAAACTTGGTCAACATTTAAAATGCTTTCTAAATTACCAAGAGAATGTTTGGGAGCTTATGTAATTTCAATGGCATCTAATGTTTCTGACATATTAACAGTAATGGTTCTCCAAAAAGAAGCTGGTATGAAACGTTCTTTGCGCATTGTTCCTTTGTTTGAAACTTTATATGATTTACAAAATGCCCATCAAGTAATAGAAAAATTGTATGGTCTATCTTGGTATTTAAATCATTTTAAACGCAAACAAGAAGTAATGATCGGCTATTCTGATTCAAGCAAAGATGCTGGTAAGCTTGCAGCGAGTTGGGCACAATATTGCACACAAGAAAATTTACAAGAAATTTCTAATAAACATAAAGTAAAGTTAACTTTATTTCATGGACGCGGTGGATCAGTAGGTAGAGGAGGGGGTCCAATTTATGAAGCGTTATTATCCCAGCCACCAGGTACAGTAAATTGTAGAACGCGAGTAACAGAGCAGGGAGAAATAATTCAACAAAAGTTTGGCACCGAATCTTTAGCTGAATATACTCTCGGAACTTACATAGGCTCAGTTTTTGAAGCAACGCTATCGCCACCAGTTAAGCCTAAAGAAAGTTGGCGCAAACTAATGAATGAAATGAGTGTAATAGGTAGCTCTGCATATCGTGAAAGTTTAAAAAAAGATAAAAATTTTTTAAGATATTACTATCGAGTAACACCACAAAAAATACTAGAACATCTTTTTATCGGATCAAGGCCGACCAAAAGGAAAAAATCTCAAGCTATAAAAAACTTGCGTGCTATTCCTTGGGTATTTGCTTGGACACAAATGCGTTTTATTTTACCAGCTTGGCTAGGTACATTAGAAGCGTTAAATCTTGCTAAGAAAAGTAAAAACAAAAGTGTGTTGAAAGACATGTTAAATAACTGGCCTTTTTTTTATGCGATGATGGACATGTTAGATATGGTTCTCACAAAAACAGACCAGAGAATAATAAAATTTTATGAAACATGTCTTGCTGACGCAAATTTAAAAAAAGTTGGAGAAAAACTTAGAAAACAACTATCTACACTTATTTATTTAAATAAAAAAATTATACCGAGTTATATATTGGAACAACGAAAAGAATATAGAGAGTCAATAAGAATAAGAAATACCTATGCTGAAGTATTAAATTTACTTCAGGCTGATATAATGAAAAAACTAAATCAGAATAAAACAAAAGGAGAAAGTAAAAAAATTTTAACCGACGCTATGTTAGTAACTGTTGCAGGTATAGCTGCCGCTATGAAAAATACTGGGTAATTTTCTAAAATGATATACTTCTTAAGGCAAGAAGATAATATTCAAATTCTTTTAAAAAAGATTCACTTGGTTTTATATTTTTTTTTCGTGAATCTTGTGAATTTTTTTCTAAAAAAAAGAAACCTTTTTCACAAGCTTCATTTATTATCATTGCAGATTTAGGTCTGGAAGTTTTAAACAATCTTGTTTTTAATTCTTCAACTGATATATTTTGTTGATGCTTATGAGATGACATCACTAATAACATCATATGGAAATGTGATGGTGATTTTCTGAAAAAATAATTACTAGAGCGATGTGATTGTTTCATTTGCTCTTCCCAAAAATCTAAAAGGGCTTTAGTATTTTTCATGCTTTTACTTTTAACTTCTGAGGATCATAAAATGGAAAGGATATAACTTCTCCGGCAATTCTTTTTTGATGTCCGTCGATTTTTCCTACCTCAACATCTGTTCCTATCTCTGAGTATTTTATATCCATTCTACAAAGAGCAATATTTTTGTTTAAAGTAGGAGATATCATTCCGCTAGTTATAATGCCTACTTGGGCTCTACCTACATGCACACAGTCTCCATTATTGGCCTGTTCTTTCCCAATCAATTCTAAACCAACTAATTTTTTTTGTGGGGATGCTTTTCTTTTTATCAAAGCATCTTTGCCAACGAAATCATCTTCTTTTGTTTTTAATGGTACAGCAAATCCAATTCCAGATTCAAATGGGTCAGTTTGATCATTAAACTCATACCCATAAAAAATAAGTCCAGCTTCAATTCTTACCATATCCAAACCTTCCAGTCCCATAGGAGTTATACCTAAATCTTTCCCATGTTCGAATACTTTATCCCAAACTTTAGAAGCGTCATTAGGATGACACCAAATTTCGAAACCCAATTCACCGGTGTATCCAGTTCTTGATACAATAATTGGTGTTCCTACGTGATCGTCAATTCTAGCAATAGTAAATCTAAACCATCCAAGCTCATTTATTGTCGGTTGAATAGGTGGAGTCCAAACAAATTTTTCTAAAATTTTTCTACTATTAGGTCCTTGCACGGAGATATTGTGTATTTGATCTGTAGAAGATTTAACCCAAGTTTTGTAATTTTTTTTCTTAGCGAGTTCTCTTAACCATGTGCCGCCATACTCTTGACCCCCAATCCATCTAAAATTATCTTTAGCTAAACGAAAAATTGTTCCATCATCTATCATTCCGCCGTTTTCATAACACATCGCTGAATAACTAACTTGACCTATAGCAATTTTTTTTACATTACGAGTAAGCGCATACTGCATTAAATTTTCTGAGTCAGGGCCCACAACTTCAAATTTTCTAAGAGGAGACAAATCAATTGCAATAGCTTTTTCTCTACAAGCTGTATATTCTTTTATAGTTCCAAAATTTGTATAATTATTAGCTAACCAATAACCATTATAATCAATAAAGTTTCTGGTAAGTTTAGATGTCTTTTTGTGAAACCCAGTTTCTTTTGTTAGTTTTGGTTCTGAATCTTCTTTCATTCTAAATGCTATGGCTTTCGAATATTTTTGTTCTTTAGGGTAAGTTCTAACAAATATATCAGTAGGATTCCATCCATTTGCAGGATCAACATCACAAGGACAAGCCGAAGATGCACAAATTAAATCTTTTGTTGCTCTAAATAACACATAATCTCCCGGTCTAGACCATGGCTCATCGAAGGACGCAACATTTAATTGATTGATACTTGTGTTAAAAAATAGATTAATTGCTATCCAACCTTTTCTTGGTTTTACTTCATATTTTTTGAAAGCTTTACTAAAATTGTCAGAGCAATTTATATGACCAAAGTAACCCATGTCTTCATAGTATTTTGAAGTACAAGCATAATTAAAAGTATCATGTCTACCTACAGTATCTCTAACTACTTCAATCATAGGATCGTGATACGCGTCATAAAATTTAGAAAACAAACCAGGGGTAGGATAGGCTGAGCCCATAAATGTGCGAGTTGCCGTTGGATCAATTATACTTTCAATTCCTTTATCTAGTTTTGCTTTATCAAAGGTTAAAAAATCTGAACACTGTCTTCCAGAAGGATCTATGATTTGAATGTATTCTCCTTTTTTTACTTCATAAATTTCTGCTGTACGTCTTTTAACTAATTTTTCATAAGAAGGATCTCCAAGAGGTTCAGGTAAAAGAAATTGTTCTTCACTTTCTTCAAATTTAGATTTATTTAAGAAAATAGTTAGATCTGTTGGAGGATTTTGTTCATGTACATTCATTGCCTCTCCAGGAGCAGCAATCATTACTGTACACTTATCTTTTGATGTTAAAGTTATTTTTTCACCAACCAGACAATCTTTATTAAATAATATTGATGACTTTGCTTTATTTATATCCAGCTTTTTGCGATTAAATAATTTTGAAATTTTATCATCTTGTGAAATAGCATTTTTTGAAAAATTAGCATCTCCATTTTCTTTTAAATTTAAAATTGATAAATCGCATTTACCTTTGGAATTAAAAACTATTACCTCGCAAGATTGTTTTCCTTCATCATTAATTATTTCTATTTTATCTTCAGCAGAGATTTCTATTACAGACAATCCCCCACCCTTAACAAAATATCTTTCAACCCCTGGTGGTAAACTTCTTAATCCTGGATTTTTAATATCTAGGCTAGTTAAAAGATTATCCATATATAAGAACGACTATATCAGTGTGACAAAAGTATGCAATTCAGATTGACTCACAAAAAATCAGACCATAGACTTAGATATATAAGGTTTAAATCTTAACTAACATATTGGAGGGTAATTATTATGTTAAAAACTTTAAAAGGGTTGGTTGTTGCTACAATCATATCAGCATTTAGTTTTGCCGCTTATGCTGCTGATAGCAAAAAACCAACTAGGATACCAGTTCACAATTGGTCAAGCCAAATAGTAATGGCCTATGTAATTGGTGGAATTATCGAAGACATGGGTGGTAATGTAGAATACGTTCCAGCAGACTCAAATAAAGTTTACGAGTCAATTCGTATTGGTGATGTTGATATATCACACGAAGTTTGGCAATCTGCGTTCGGTAAATCATTCGATGCAGCACGTGATGCTGGCGGTTTACTTGATTGGGGCGACCATGAAGCTAGATCTTTAGAAGATATGGGTTATCCAAATTGGGTAGCTGACAAAGGTTTGTGCCCAGGTTTACCAAGTTGGGAAGCTTTAAAATCTGCAGACTGTGCTAAAAACTTTGTAACACCAGACTCTGGTGGAAAAGGTCGTTGGTTAGAAGGACCACAAAGTTGGCACCAAGATCTAATGCCTCAGCGTATGACTGCGCTTGGACTAGACGAGTTATGGGTAGTTAAATTTGCTGGTAGTGCTGATGCACTATGGGCAGAAGTAGCTGCAGCTGAAAAAGAAGGAAGAGGAACAATAATTTTTAACTGGACGCCAAACTTTACAGATGGTGCTGGTTTTACATTTATTGATTTCCCTCCATACACAGATGGTTGTAGACCAGCTGATGGTGGCGATGGAAAATGTGGTTCACCAGATGGTTATCTTAAAAAAGCAGTTAATGAGAACTGGACAAAAAGTCATCCAGATGCAGCAAAAATGTTTAAAAAACTGTCATTTACGACAGGTCAAATTGGAGCAATGGCTGCTTTAGTAGATCTTGATAAAATGACTCACGAAGATGCTGCAAAAAAATGGTTAAA
>CAJQRF010000015.1 GCA_905612235.1 uncultured Pelagibacteraceae bacterium
AGCTGCCATATCATTTGGAAAAGATGATTTAATTATACCCAAAACAAAAGGAAAATTAGTAAATGATGCTAAAAAGCTAATAGAGGACTATGAAAGTCAATATTCTGAAGGCCTTATTACAAGAGGAGAAAAATACAATAAAGTTATTGACGTTTGGTCCAAATGCACAGATTTAGTTGCTAATGAAATGATGAAAGAAATCTCATCTGCTACAAAAATTTTGCCAAATGGAAGAATAGAAGCGAATTCTGTATTTATGATGGTAAATTCAGGCGCCAGAGGTTCACCTGCCCAAATGAAACAGTTAGCCGGCATGAGAGGTTTGATAGCTAAACCTTCTGGAGAGATTATTGAAACTCCAATAACAGCAAATTTTAAAGAAGGATTAACTGCATTAGAATATTTTAATTCTACTCATGGTGCTAGAAAAGGCTTGGCTGATACTGCTTTAAAAACAGCTAACTCTGGATATTTAACAAGAAGATTATGTGACGTTGCACAAGATATTTCTATTACTAAAAGCTATTGCGGTGCAAAAACTAAGGATTCGATAACTCTTACAGAAATAATTGATGGAGGAAATATTATAGTAAGTTTATCAGATAGAGTTTTAGGAAGATCTGCTGCTGAAGATATTAAACATCCAATTACAGGTGATGTTATAGCGAAAAAACGTGACCTTATAGATGAAGAATTATGTGAAAAAATTGACACAGCTGGTGTTAAAACCATTAAAGTTTTTTCTGTAATGACTTGTACCTCTCAAGAAGGAGTGTGTGCCACATGTTATGGAAGAGATTTATCAAGAGGAAAATTAGTAACTATTGGCGAAGCTATAGGTATGATTGCGGCCCAATCCATAGGTGAACCCGGTACACAGCTTACAATGAGAACGTTTCACGTTGGTGGAACTGCTCAAATTAAAGAAGAGTCACAAGCAATAGCTCAAACTCCAGGTAAAATAAATATTATAAACAAAAATATAATTGAAGATTCTAAGAAAAACAAAATTATCATGGGAAGAAATACTCAAATTTCAATTGAAGATAATAATGGCCAACAATTAGCTTTTTATAAAGTTCCTTATGGAGCTAAGCTTTATTGCGACAACGATGAAGAAATTAAAAAAGGTAAAAAAATATGTGAGTGGGATCCCTATACTTTGCCGGTTATAGCTGAAAAGAGCGGAGTAGCAAGCTATATGGATTTAGTTGATGGCGTATCATTAGCAGAAATAGCTGACGATAATACTGGAATAACTTCAAAATCAGTATTAGATTGGAGATCGCAATCTAAAAATGCTGAACTAAAACCAAGAATTACTTTAAGAGATCAAAAAGGTAATGTTATAAAAAAAGCTGATGATAATGAAGCTAGATATTATTTGGTTCCTGACTCAATTCTTTCTGTTAACGACGGTCAACAGGTTTCTGCTGGCGATGTTTTGGCAAGATTGCCTAAAGCAACTTCTAAAACAAAGGATATTACTGGTGGATTGCCTAGAGTGGCTAATTTATTTGAAGCAAGAAAACCAAAAGATAGTGCCATAATTGCTGAAAACGATGGTGTTATTAAATTTGGTAAAGAATTAAGAGGTAAACAAAAAGTTTCTATAGACAAAAATGATGGCACTACATCAAATTATTTAATTCCTAAAGGTAAACATATTAATTTTAACGAAGGGGAAAAAATTAAAAAAGGGGAATATTTGTTGGACGGAAGTCCTGCACCTCATGATATTCTTAGAATCTTAGGAGTTGAAGCCTTAACAGAATATTATGTTCATGAAGTCCAAGAAGTATACCGACTGCAAGGAGTTGTGATTAATGATAAACATATTGAAACCATACTTAGACAAATGTTAAAGAAAGTCGAAATTAAAGTGCCTGGAGATTCTAATTATCTACTAGGTGAAACTACTGATAAAATTGATTTAGATATAATTAACGAAGATCTTAAAAAAGATGGTAAAGCTCCCGCACAAGCTGAAAGAATATTATTAGGAATCACAAAAGCTTCTTTACAAACTAAATCATTCATATCAGCTGCTTCATTTCAAGAGACAACAAGAGTACTTACCGATGCAGCAATAAGAGGGAAAGTAGACAACCTTAAAGGTCTTAAAGAAAATGTTATTGTTGGTAGACTTATTCCTGCTGGCACAGGTTTTACAAAAATTAAATGGCAAAAAGCTGCCGATGAAAGAGATGCGGCTATAGAGAAAAAATTACTAGATGAAAAAAATGAAGAAACTGCCGAAAAACAACTTCCTGCTAGCTAAAAAAGCTTATTTTATATAGTTATTTTGTTGACTTTCAACTTTTCAATTAGTAGTTTAGCGCAATTTTGATGGTTAGAAGTGAGGTTATATTAACCTTAAACACTAACTAAAAAGTTTGTAATAAATCAAGCTCAAGTCACTTTTTCCCATCATAATAATAAATAAATTATGCCAACTATTAACCAGTTGATAAAGAGATCACGAATAAAACCTAAACTGAGAAGTAAAGTTCCAGCATTAGAAAGATCTCCACAAAAAAGAGGAGTTTGTACTAAAGTTTACACAACGACTCCTAAAAAACCAAATTCAGCATTAAGAAAAGTAGCTAGGGTAAGATTATCAAACGGACATGAGGTAACCTGTTATATACCTGGGGAAGGTCACAATTTACAAGAACACTCTGTAGTTTTAATTAGAGGTGGTAGAGTTAAAGATTTGCCAGGTGTTAGGTATCATATTTTAAGAGGTAACTTAGATACTCAAGCAGTTACTGCTAGAAGACAACAAAGATCTAAGTACGGAGCAAAGAAACCAAAATAATATTATGTCACGAAAAAAAAAAGCGCCAAGAAGAATTTTTTACCCAGAAGCTAAATATAACTCATTAATTCTGGCTAAATTTATAAATTTTGTTATGTATGATGGAGGAAAAAACACTGCTGAAAAAATTATTTACACAGCATTAGATCAAATAAAGGATAAAACAAAAGACGACCCTATAAAAGTTTTTAATGATGCAATAAATAATATCCGCCCTAATTTGGAAGTTAGGTCTCGTAGAGTTGGTGGTGCCACATATCAAGTTCCTGTTGAAGTAAAAACAAGTAGAGGTCAAACATTAGCATTAAGATGGCTTTTAGAAGCAACAAGAAAAAGAAAAAACAAAACAATGTCAGATAAATTATTTAATGAACTTATGGATGCTTCTCAAAAAAAAGGATCAGCTATTAAAAAAAGAGAAGATACTCACAAAATGGCGGAGTCAAACAAAGCGTTTGCTCATTATAGGTGGTAATTATGTCTAGAACACACAAATTAGATAATTATAGAAACATTGGTATTATGGCACATATAGATGCAGGGAAAACTACCACCACAGAACGAATACTTTATTATACTGGAAAAAGTCACAAAATTGGTGAAGTTCATGACGGAGCAGCAACAATGGACTGGATGGAACAAGAACAGGAGAGAGGAATTACAATTACTTCTGCAGCAACAACTTGTTTTTGGAGAGACCATAGAATTAATATAATAGATACACCTGGACATGTTGATTTCACAATTGAAGTAGAGAGATCTCTAAAAGTTCTTGATGGAGCAGTATGTGTTTTTGATGGTGTTGCTGGTGTTGAGCCACAATCTGAAACTGTTTGGAGACAAGCTGACAAATATAAAGTTCCACGAATTTGTTTTGTAAATAAACTGGATAGAACTGGTGCAGATTTTTTTATGTGCGTTGATATGATTAAAGAACGTCTCGGAGCTAAACCTTTAGTTATACAAATTCCAGTAGGACTCGAATCTGAACTAAAGGGTGTAGTTGATTTAGTTAAAATGAAAGCAATAGTTTGGAAAGACGAAAACCTTGGTGCTGAATTTGAGTATACTGAAATACCATCTGACCTTAAGGAACAAGCAGCAAAGTATAGAAAAGAATTGGTAGAAACAGCGGTAGAACAAGATGAAAAATTAATGGAAAGTTATTTAAATGGTAAAGAAATTTCTGAAAAAGATCTTATTGCTTGCATAAGAAAAGGATGCCTTAAGTTTGATTTTGTTCCAGTAACAACTGGATCTGCCTTTAAAAATAAAGGTGTTCAACCTTTATTAGATGCAGTTGTAGATTTTTTACCCAGTCCAATTGATATTGGTTCAATAGAAGGAACTAAACCTAATTCTGAAGATGTATTAGAAAGAAAATTTGCTGACGATGAACCTTTTTCTGCATTAGCTTTTAAGGTAGCTACAGATCCATTTGTAGGAACGCTAACATTTATTAGAATTTATTCAGGAACACTAAAAGCTGCAACTGCAATTTATAACACCACCAAAGATAAAGAAGAAAGAGTTGGTAGAATGCTGTTGATGCATGCAAACAGCAGAGAAGATGTTAAGGAAGCAAATACGGGTGATATCGTTGCTTTAGCTGGATTAAAATATACGATTACTGGTCATACTTTATCTGATGAAAACAAACCTATAGTTCTTGAGCCTATGGAATTTCCTGATCCTGTTCTTGAAATTGCAGTAGAACCAAAAACTAAAGGTGATCAAGAAAAAATGGGCGAAGCCTTAGGTAGATTAGCAAGAGAAGATCCATCTTTTAGAGTAACCACAGACGAAGAATCTGGTCAGACTATAATAAAAGGTATGGGTGAACTACATTTAGATATTATTGTTGATAGAATGAAAAGAGAATTTAAAGTTGAAGCTAATGTTGGTGCTCCTCAAGTTGCTTATAGAGAAACAATATTAAGATCTGCAACAAATACATATATTCACAAAAAACAAAGTGGTGGAGCGGGTCAATTTGCTAAAGTTGAGTTAACTGTCGAGCCATTACCGCCAGGAAAAGGTCGTGAAGTTGAAAACAAAATTAAAGGTGGATCGATACCAAAAGAATTCATCCCAGGAGTTGAAAAAGGAATCGAAAGCGTTTCTGATAGTGGAATATTAGCAGGATTTCCCTTAATAGATTACAAAGTAACAATAGTAGATGGCTTGCATCACGATGTTGATTCAAGTGTATTGGCATTTGAAATAGCTTCTAGATATTGTTTTAAAGAAGCTTGCACCAAAGCTGCACTAAAATTACTTGAACCAATGATGAGAGTTGAAGTTGTTACTCCAGAAGATTATATGGGTGATGTTATTGGTGATCTCAATAGTAGGAGGGGACAAGTTTCAACAACAGACAAAAGAGGAAACGCAACTGTTATAAGTGCAAAAGTTCCATTAGCCAACATGTTTGGATACATAAATAATCTTCGGTCAATGTCACAAGGTAGAGCGGCATACTCGATGTTTTTTGATCATTATGAAAAAGTTCCTCAAAATGTTCAAGATGAGGTTACAAAAAAACTAGCTTAATATTATGGATAAACAAAATATCAGAATTCATCTAAGAGCCTACGATAATAAAATTTTAGATTTATCGACAATAGAAATAGTTAATACAGCAAAGAGAACTGGTGCCCAGGTCAGAGGTCCAATACCATTACCAACAAAAAAAGAAAAATATACTGTACTAAGGTCACCTCACATTGATAAAAAAAGTAGAGAGCAATTTGAGACAAGAACACACAAAAGAATGATAGATATATTAGAGCCAACCCCCCAGACAGTTGAAGCGTTAATGAAATTAGATTTGGCATCTGGAGTTGATATTGAGATAAAATTATAATTATGACCATAGGATTGATAGGAAAAAAAATTGGTATGACAAGAGAGTTTATCTCTTCAGGTATTTCTGTGCCTGTTACAGTCTTAGCGATTGAAAAAGGAAGAATTTTAGATGTTATAACTAAGGAAAAAAGAGGTTATAATGCTATTAGAGTAGGTTTTGGAAAAATCAAAACATCAAAATTAACAAAACAAATGAAAGGTGTTTTTGCAAAAAAAAACACAGAGCCCAAAAAAATTTTAAGAGAATTTAGAGTAGAAAATGTTTCAGAGTATAAAGAGGGAAATGAAATTGGTTTAGAACTTTTTA
>CAJQRF010000016.1 GCA_905612235.1 uncultured Pelagibacteraceae bacterium
AAAAGGAAAAGAAGAATCTATCAATAGTTTGAAAATAGATTTTAAGATGTTACGAAATCCTAATTTTGAACACTATTATGAATTGGCAAATTTTTATAAAGACAATGAATATCATGAAGAATCTATAAAATATTATTCTTTAGCTTTAAAAAAAATAAAAAAAAACCATATTTTGGTTCCAAAAATCTTGGAAAGAAGAGGAACGAGCTTTGAAAGAATAGGTGACTGGGAAAGTGCCGAAAAAGACTTACTAGAATCTCTTGAGATTATTCCAGATCAAGCGGATGTACTGAACTATCTTGGTTACACCTGGATTGATAAGGGAATTAAATTGGAAAAGGGTTTAGATATGATTAAAAAAGCAAATAAATTAAAAGAAAATGACGGTTATATTATTGATTCATTAGGTTGGGTTTATTTTGCAAAAAAAGATTATGATAAAGCAAACTACTTCTTGCAAAAAGCTGTAGAATTAAAACCTTCAGATCCTATTATAAATGATCACTACGCGGATGCTTTATGGATGATAAATAAAAATATACAAGCTAGATATATTTGGAGTAATATTTTGAAGTTAAATAATGTAGAAGAAAATTTAAAAAAAAAGATAGAAAAAAAACTAATTTTCGGTATTAATCAAAAACTATAGTTTAGTGCAGTGAAATATTTTAAGATAAAATCTTATTGTAAAATTAACTTAACTTTAAGAATTGTTAAAAAATTAAGTAGTGGCTATCATAATATAGCGTCTCTAATAACTTTTTGCGATTTACACGATGTAGTATTAATATCTAAAATTGATAATTTGACAGATCAAATAACATTTACCGGGCAATTTAAACAAGGTATCAATAATCAGTTAAATACCTTAACTAATACGTTAAATTTGCTCAGAAAAAACAAATTACTAAACAAACAAAGCTATAGAATTAATATAAAAAAAAATATACCACATGGTTCAGGATTGGGAGGAGGATCCTCTAACGCAGCAACCTTACTAAATTATTTTCGATCAAAAAAAAAAATAAATAATAAAAAATTAGAGAAAATTTCTCGTCAAATTGGCTTTGATGTACCAATTAGTTTAAAAAAAAAAAATACGCTTTTGACTGGAAAAGGAGTTCAAATATTAAGACTTAATCAAAATTTTAAACTAAATTTATTGATAGTTTATCCAAACATAATTTGTTCTACAAAAAAAATATATAAAGAAAACAGGAATAAAAGCTTAGTAAATGGAAATATTTTTCTTAATAAAAATACTAATAAAAAATTAATTAGTATTTTAAAAAACGACGATAATGATCTTCAAAAAACAGTATTTAAAATTTATCCGAAAGTTAAAAAGGTCACCAAGTTGATAAAATCTCAAAAAGGCTGTCATTTTTCAAGAATTACCGGCTCGGGATCTGCTTGCATTGGAATATTTTCTAATATGAAAAATGCAATTTATGCTAAAAAAATGATAAAAATAAAATATCCAAAATACTGGTGTGCTGTATCAAAAACTATATAAAATAAAACATTTGTGGTATATCTCATTCGTAAATTGGGGCGTAGCCAAGCGGTAAGGCAGTGGTTTTTGGTACCACCATCCTAGGTTCGAATCCTAGCGCCCCAGCCAAAAAATGTATAAAAAAATTAAAAAAATAATTTCAGAAATTGATGCTTTTCTTTATAGAAAATTTGAAACGCATAAAAGCACCAAGGTTTTGGAGAATATAAAAGAAGCACAATTAATTTTTTCTTACCTAAACAAAGCTGGAGAAGAAAGCAGAATCAGGTTTGTTGGGGGTTGCGTTAGAAAAGCATGCTCTGGCGAAATAATAGACGATATTGATTTAGCAACAATTCTTAAGCCCGATGAAATTAAAAAAATACTTAATGAAAAAGAGGGAATTAAAGTTATTGATACTGGAATCTCTCATGGAACCATAACTGTAATTTTAAATAAAAAAAAATTTGAAATTACAACTTTAAGAAAAGATGTTTTGACAGATGGGAGACATGCTAATGTTGAATTTACCACAAATTGGGAGGAAGATGCTTCACGAAGAGACTTCACAATAAATTCAATATATTCTGATATAGAAGGAAGAATATTTAATCCCATGAATGGATTGCATGACTTACAAAAAGGGTTGGTGAAGTTTATTGGCTCACCCGATAAAAGGATACAAGAAGATTATTTACGTATTTTAAGGTATTTCAGATTTTTTATACAATATAGTAAAGCAGAATATGATCAAAATATTATCAAATCAATTAAGAGGCACATTAATGGTTTAAACAAAATTTCAAATGAAAGAATATTTGATGAATTAAAAAAAATTTTTTTACTTAAGAAATCGTATTCTTTATTTTTAAACAACAGTTCAAAAGAAATTTTTTTAAATATTTTCCCCCAAATTAAATACTACAAAAGATTAAAAGTAATCAATAATTTAAATATTTTTTTAAAGGACAAATTTGATATCATATTAATCTTAGGAGCTCTAATTCTTGACCAGTCCAATAACTATGAATATTTTTGTCATAAATATAAAACGTCCAACAACATAAAAAACAGATTTAAAAATATATCAATAAATTTTGAAAGTCTTAAAAATAAAAAATTCTATTCAGAACAAAATATTAAGAAATTGATATATTTGTCAAATAAAGATTATGTAAAGGATCTATTACTTTTTTCTTTGTGCGTAAATGAAAAAGTAAAAGTTAGTGATATCGAGCAATTGTTAAACTTTGTAAATATTTATAAAGCACTAAAATTTCCAATTACTGGAGATTACTTGAAAGAGTATGGTTATGAAACCGGTCAAATGCTTGGAAAAAAACTAAAATCACTAGAACAAAAATGGATTGATAATGATTTTATTCTAGACAAAGAAGTTTTAAAAAAAATTTTACACTAACAAAAAAACAATTAAATATATTTTACTTCAATTATTTCAAAATTTTTTTCACCTGAAGGTGTGTTCACTGTTATCAAATCCTTTTTTTTTTTCCCAATCAAAGCCTTAGCTATTGGAGATTTATAAAAAATTAATTTTTTTTTAAGGTCAGCTTCATCTTCCCCAACTATTTTATATTTTTTTTTTTCATTACTTTTTAAATCAAGCAATTCTACTGTAGATCCAAAAATTACATCATCTCTTTTTTCAAGCTTAGTAACGTCAATAACATTTGCTCTAGCAATTGAGTCATTTATTTTAACTATTCTACCTTCAATTTTCCCCTGCTCATCCTTTGCGGCATGGTACTCAGCATTTTCTTTTAAATCCCCATGTGCTCTAGCCTCTCCAATTGCTTGAACAATATTCGGTCGTTTAATATTTATTAACTCTTCTAGTTTCTTTTTTAACTGCTCAAGTCCTTGAATAGTTATTGGCTCTTTATCCATAAATTATTTCCATTTAGCTACTGGTGGCATTGACATTAATATTGTTTCTGGGTTTCCTCCACTATTTAATCCAAATTTTGTGCCGCGATCATACATTAAATTAAATTCAACATATCTTCCTCTTTTAATTAATTGGATTTCTTTTTCCTTTTTATTCCATTTAAGAAACATTTTTTTTTCAATAATTTTTTTAACTAAATAATTAAAAGTTAAACCTACATCTTTGACAAATAAAAAATCTTTTTCCCAGTTACTCATTTTGTAATCAAAAAAAATTCCTCCTATTCCACGAGACTCACTTCTATGCGGAAGATAAAAATATTTATCACACCATTTTTTATATTTTGGGTAATATTTTTTGTTATGATTATTGCACATATTCTTTAAAATATTATGAATTTTTTTCTTTTCTTTATCATCTCTAATACACGGCGTTACATCCATCCCTCCACCAAACCAATTCTTTTGTGTACAAATAAACCTTGTATTAAAATGCATGGCAGGAACTTTAGGATTTGTAGGATGTAGCACCACTGAAACACCAGAGGACCAAAAATTATTATTATTTTTTGTTCCAGGGATCTTTGCCGCAAACTCATTAGGAAATTCCCCCACTACATTGGAAAAAGCCACTCCTCCTTTTTCTATTACTTTTCCCTTTATAGTTTTTAACTCACCAAACTTCCATTTTTTTTTGTTAAATTTTGCATTTGATCCATATTGGCTTTCTAGTTCTTCAATACTTTTACAAATAATTTTTTGTAAATTAATAAACCAATCTTTTGCTATTTTTTTTTTTCTTTGTATTTTCATAGATTAAAATTCTGCCTCAATGCTTCAGTCAAAGTTATAGCTGCAGCCATGCCAACATTAAGAGATCTTGAGTTTTTTTTTAGTGGTATTTTTAATCTCTCATATGAATTGTCGTGAACACTCTTTGGAACACCCTCACTTTCTCTTCCAAAAAGTATTGTATCATTAGGTTTAAATTTAAAATCACTGTATTTTTTTTTGGCTTTAGTCGTCATAAGTATAATTCTTGTTTTTTTTTTTATTACTAAAAAATTATCATAGGACTTATAAGTCATTATTTTACTTTTTTTCAAGTAATCCATTGCAACCTTTTTTAATCTCTTGTCATCGAGAAGAAATCCACATGGCTCTATTATTTCAAGAGTTGTATCAAAACAAGAGCATAAACGAATTATTGCGGCTGTATTTTGTGGTATATCAGGCTGATAAAGAGCAATATTAAACATTATTTATAAGTTGTGTTATTTTGTGTGTCATTCTGACCCTAGCAAATTTATATTAAATGTAATTAATTAATATTATATAATACATAATAATTTCATATATATGAGCAAGGAAATTAAGCCAAAAAGAAGAGATTTTCTATTTACAGCAACTTATGCAATTGGTGCTATAGGAGTTGGTTCAGCCATATGGCCTTTGGTAGATCAAATGAATCCTGATTCTTCTGTTAAAGCATTATCAACAACAGAAGTTGATGTGAGCTCTGTTGAGCCAGGAAAAACTATAACTGTTTTGTGGAGAGGAAAACCTATTTTCATCAGAAGAAGAACCAAAAAAGAGATTGATGAAGCTGCAAGTGTAGATTTGAAAGATTTAAAAGATCCAGAAAAAGACTCTGATAGAGCAAAAAATCCTGAATGGCTAGTTATGGTTGGAGTTTGCACCCATCTTGGTTGCGTTCCTCTTGGTGAAAAAGGTGATTATAAGGCATGGTTTTGTCCATGCCATGGCTCGCACTACGATACATCAGGTAGAGTTAGAAAAGGACCTGCTCCAAAAAATTTAGAAATTCCTAAATATGAATTTGTTGATACTAATACAATTAAAATAGGGTAATTATGAGTGAAGTAAAATATATCCCTAAATCTAAATTAGCCAAGTGGTTTGATAGTCGCTTACCGCTTTTAACACTAGCTCATCATTTGCAATCATATCCAACTCCAAAGAATTTAAATTACTGGTGGACATTTGGAGGAATATTAACTTTCTGTTTGATTACGCAAATAATAACGGGGCTTGTTCTTGCAATGCATTATGTTGCTCACGTAGATCATGCTTTTGAAAGTATTGAACATATAATGAGAGATGTAAATTATGGATGGTTGATAAGATATGTTCATGCGAATGGAGCTTCAATGTTTTTCCTAGCTGTGTATATTCATATCTTTAGATCATTGTTTTATGGCTCTTACAAATCACCAAGAGAAGTGATTTGGATTATTGGTCTTTTAATTTATATATTAATGATGGCCACAGCTTTTATGGGATATGTTTTGCCGTGGGGACAAATGAGTTTTTGGGGAGCAACAGTTATAACAAATTTATTTACTGCTATCCCTATAGTAGGAGAGAGTATAACCACTTGGTTGTGGGGCGGTTATTCAGTTGATAACCCAACATTAAATAGGTTTTATAGTTTGCATTATTTGTTACCATTTTTAATTTTTGGGCTTGTTATATTGCATATCTGGGCATTGCATGTTCCTGGTAATAATAATCCCACAGGAATTGATGTTAAAAAAAATAGCAATGAAACTATGCCTTTTCATCCATACATGGTGATGAAAGATTTATTAGCATTACTTTTGTTTTTAATAGTTTTTTTGTGGTTTGTTTTTTTTGCACCAAATGTACTTGGCCATCCAGATAATTATATAGAGGCAAATCCACTAGTGACTCCATCTCACATAGTTCCAGAATGGTATTTACTTCCTTTTTATGCAATTTTAAGAGCTATCCCAAGTAAGTTAGGTGGTGTAATATTCATGTTTGCTGCAATTTTTATACTTATGTTGTTACCTTGGCTTGACACCTCTAAAGTAAGATCGGCAGTCTTTAGACCAATTTATAAAAAATTCTTTTGGGTTTTGGTCTTTGCAGTTATTCTTCTTGGTTATTTAGGAGCAAAACCACCAGAAGGTATTTACTTAATTTTATCTAGATTGGCTACAGCTTATTATTTTATTCATTTTTTAATTTTACTACCATTATTAGGACGTTATGAAAAAACAGATCCGTTACCTATGAGTATTTCTGATCCTGTTTTAGACAAACCAGGAGTTTTAGATAAAGCTAAAAAAGCAGCATCAGAATACGAAGGAGAAAATGTTGGATCATTTAAATAAATATTTAAAAAAAATTATTATATCTATTTTAATATCTGTTATTCCATTTTCAGTTTATTCTGAGGAAAAAAATATTGATTTTATTAAAAACAATTGGAGTTTTGATGGTATTTTTGGAACTTTTGATAGAGCGTCCTTGCAAAGAGGTTACCAAGTTTACAAAGAGGTTTGTGCAGGCTGCCATTCAATGCAACATTTGAGCTATAGAAATTTATCAGAAAAAGGTGGTCCTGAATTTTCAGTTGAAGAAGCTAAAGTAATTGCATCTCAATTTGAAGTAGAGGATGGACCAGATAGCGAAGGAGAAATGTTCATGAGACCTGCCAGATTATCTGACAATTTTGCAAAACCTTATCCAAATGTAGAGGCTTCAACAGCGGCCAATGGAGGCGCATATCCACCTGATATGTCGGTATTAGCAAAAGCTAGAGCAGGAGGAGCAGATTATATTTATTCTCTTCTTATGGGATACAAAGAGGCACCAGCAAGTTATGAACTTGATGATGGAGTTTATTATAACGAATATATGCAAGGCAATAAAATCAAAATGTCAGAACCTGTTTCTGAAGGTATAGTTGAATACTCAGACGGCACCAATCCTACAAAAGATCAGATAGCAAAAGATATAACAACATTCCTTGTCTGGGCATCCGAACCACATTTAGAGACACAACACAGAATGGGTTTTAAAACTATTATTTTTCTCATTATATTGATTACTCTAGTTTATATGAGCAAACAAAAAGTTTGGTCAAGATTTGGACCAAAAACAAAAGAAGAAGAAGAAGACGAAACTTTTGATAAAGTTGAAAAAGTAGTAACTGAATATGAAGGAGAAGATCCTAAAACTTTTAAATAAATAAAATCAAGCTCCAGTTCTAAAAAACATCACATCACCGTCCTTTACAATATAATCTTTGCCTTCAAGTCTTAATCTGCCTTCATTTTTACATTCGTTAAAACCATTATATTTAATAAAATCATCATGAGATACAGTTTCAGCTCTGATAAATTTTTTTTTAAAATCGGTGTGGATTTCACCCGCCGCCTCTGGAGCTGTCGAATTTTTTTCAATAGTCCAAGCTCTACTTTCTTCTGGTCCAGATGTAAAAAAAGTACTAAGACCAAGAGTGGAATAACCAACTTTAATTAAGTTGTTTAATCCAGTATTTTTTATACCAGATTCAAGCATGAATTCTTCACGGTCTTTTTCTTGTAGGTCCATAATTTGATCTTCAATATCAGCACAGACTATAATTACATTTTCATCTGAGAATTTTTTTTTACAAGCTTCTGAGTATTTGTTGCCAGTAACTAAACTTTTTTCATCAACATTACATACAATTATCCTAGGTTTGAGAGATAAAAGACCTGACTGCATTATTAAGTTTTTTCCATATTTTTTTTTCAAATTATTAGGCTTTTTTCCATCATTTATTTGAACTAAACATTCTTCTAAAAAAGTGATTTCTTCTTCTTCTAATTTTTTTTTATTCGCCTTTTCTAATCTTTTTTGTAAAGATTCTAAGTCAGATAAAAGAATTTCAGTTTCTATAATTTCAATATCTCTTATAGGATCAACATCTTCATTTACATTTTGTATTTTTTCAGAATCAAAACATCTAGTTAAATGAATTATTGTGTCAACTTCCCTAACATGTGAAAGAAATTTATTTCCTAATCCTTCACCTTTAGATGCTCCCTTAACAAGACCAGCAATATCAACAAAAGTTATGCCAGCGTAAATTGTTTTTTTTGATTTGGATATTAAAGATATTTTTTTCAATCTTTCATCTGGGACTGAGACAATTCCAACATTTGGATCAATTGTGCAAAAAGGAAAATTCTCAGCTTGTGCTTTCTTAGAAGTTGTTAATGCATTAAATAATGTAGATTTTCCAACATTGGGTAACCCAACTATCCCACACTTAAAGCTCATTATTATTTTTGATTAATTTTACTAGAAAAAAGATCTAAATCTTTGTTAATCAAAATAGAAAGTGATTCTATTATGTTGCTAGCTACTTTTTCTAAGTATAGTTTTTCGTCACTTGAAAAGTTGTCCAAAACATGATCAGCGCCAGCAGTATTATTTTTTGGATGTCCTATACCAATTCTCACTCGGGAATAGTTTTTTCCGATATTTTTATCGATAGAATCTATCCCATTGTGTCCAGCATTACTCCCACCAATTTTAGCTTTCACTTTGCCAATATTAATATCCATATCATCATGAAAAACAAAAACATCTTTTACGTCAATTTTAAAATAATCAATTAGTTCCTTTATACATACACCGGAATTATTCATAAAAGTAAGAGGTTTTATTGCAAAAACCTTTTGCTCATTTATTTTTCCAGTTGTTAACAGTCCTTTAAATTTTGGTTTTTGTTTTGATAATTTGAATTTTTGGTTTATAGCATCAATTATTAAAAACCCTACATTGTGGCGGTTGTTTAAATTGTCTAGATTGGGATTTCCCAATCCAACTAAAAGTAGCATAATTTATTATAAGTCCTATATTATTTTTTTTTTACTTGAGTTTTCCCCTTGTCACCTGTGGAAGATTTACTTTTGTCATCAGATGGTTTTCCTGCTTTTGATTTATCGTCAGATGCCTTAGCTGTTTTATCTTTTCCATCTTCGTCTTTTTCTGCACTCTCAGTAGATCCTTCACCTTCAGCATCTACTTCGGCTGTAGCTTCTTCAGTCTTTTCTGGTTCTACCAAGACAGTTGGGGCAACTACAGTTCCAATCACAAAATCTCTGTCAGTAATTGTTGGAACAACTTTTTCTGGTAGTTTCACTGATGATATTTTAAGACTTGTGTTAATTTCAGCGTCACCCAGATCGATAATTATTTCATCAGGAATGTTTTCTGATGGACATTTTAATTCAATTTTTCTTCTAACTATATTTAAAACTCCACCTTTTTTTAATCCTGGAGATTTATCTGTATTAATAAATTTTACGGGTATTTCTAAAGTTACCACTGCTCCTTTTGTGATTCTAATAAAATCTATATGAATAGGTTCATCAGATACTGGATCGTATGCAATTTCTCTTGGAAGAACTTTTTCAGGACTTCCGTCTATATCTAAATTAAAAACTTTAGACATAAAGGTTTCTGTGCCAATAAGATCTTTTATATGTAATCTTTTTAGGCTGATATTTATATTATTTTTTTTACCACCATATAAAACAGCTGGGATAAATCCTTCTGATCTTAATTTATTTATTTGCCCAGATGAGGCAGTAGTTCTTTTTGTAGCTTTTAAAATATTCATAAATCGAAATGGCTTTTTATATTATGTTTGGAAAAAAAACAAGTAAAATTACTTAAAAAGACTTGAAACCGAAGTAGAGTTTGCGATTCTTTTCATTGCCTCTGATATCATTGGAGCAAGTGAAATTATTTCAAATTTTTTACTATTCTTAACTTTCTTTGTATTATCTATTGTATCTGTAGTTATTATTTTTTTAATCTTAGATTTTTCAATTTTTTTTGCCGCTTCACCACTTAATACGGCATGTGTAATATATACATAAACATTTTTTGCGCCTTTTTCTAGTAGAGCATTTGCTGCGTTTACGATAGTTCCTCCAGAGTCAATAATATCATCTACTATTACGCAGTTTTTATTTTTCACATTTCCAACTATGTTCATCACTTCTGATTTTCCTGGCGCTGGTCTTCTTTTGTCTATTATAGCGATACTAGAATTTATTCTTCTACTTAATGCTCTCGTTCTTTCAACTCCACCCACATCAGGTGAAACACATATTAAATTATTTAATTTCATTTTTTTATTTATATGTCTTGCAAAAATAGGTGTAGCAAACAAGTTGTCTACAGGAATATCAAAAAAACCTTGGATTTGTCCTGCATGTAAATCAACACTTAAGATTCTATTTGCGCCAGCATTAGTAATAAGATTTGAAACTAATTTTGCTGTAATTGCAGTTCTTGGAACTACTTTTCTATCTTGTCTTGCGTATCCAAAATAAGGAATAACTGCAGTAATATTTTTTGCAGAAGATCTTCTTAATGCATCTATGCAAATTAAAAGCTCCATCAAATTGTCATTCGCTGGATTAGAAGTTGACTGGACTACAAATATACTATTACCCCTAATGTTTTCATTAATTTCAACATAAACTTCTCCATCTCCAAATCTTTTTATATTTGTGTTAACTAATTTTAGTTTGAGTTGTTTCGCTATGTCTTTACACAATTTTGGATTGCTTGTACCAGCAAGAACTTTCATAAGATTACTAGTTTATACAACTTTAATAAAACTTTTCAAATTAATTAAACATTTAATTAAGTCATTAATATGACAGAAATACATCTACCATAGTCTGGCTCTTTTTTTAAACAGGATCTTCTATAGCTATAAAAAAGTTCTCCTTCAGAAAAAGTATCTTTTTCAATATTTTCAATACTTTTTATATTCTGATTGGATATTTCCTCATTTACGAAAGCTCTTAAATCAAAAGTATATTTTTCCTTTTTTATATTTTCAAAAAATTTTTTATTACTTCCTCTTACAGAAATAAATTTTTCATAGAAATCCAGATTAACCTCATAACTTTTCTTTCCAATGCAAGGCCCAACAACAGCAATTATATCAGTACTTTTTGAATTTAATTCATTAAATTTTTTAACAGTATTTTTAATTATTCCATCTAATGCTCCTTTCCATCCTGCGTGGGCGCAACCAATTATTTTTTTTACAGGATCATAAAATAAAATGGGAACACAGTCTGCGCTGAGTATAGAAATGCCAATATTTTTTAAGTCTGATACTATTGCGTCTCCACTTAATTTATTTTTTAAGGATTTGTTATTATTAAAATATATTACTTGGTTTGTATGTTTTTGATTAAGTGTAATAAGAGATTCTTTTTTACAGCCCATATAATTAGTAACTATTTCAAGATTTCTTAAAATATTCTCTTTTTTATCACTCGACCCTAAGCCACAATTCAGACTATAGTAATCACCTTCTGATACTCCATTTTTTCTAGAAAAAAAACAGTGTTTTATATTTTTATATTTTTTAAGTTTTGATGAAAAAAACATAATTAAAAACCTAATGTAAATTTTTTTGATTTTTTTTGAGCAAACAAAACTTTAAAAAGCCCACCCATCTCTTCATAATCTAATAATCTTTTTAGTCTGTAAAATATATTTGCTTTTTCTTTAAAAGTAACATTTTTAGATAAAATATTTGCCCTTTCTAAAATACCAACTTTTTTTAAAAATTTACTTTGCGTTGTTATTTTTTGCACGTTAAGATTATTTTTTTCCAAAGTGTCTTTAAAAAAAACAAAATTTACGTGAGATGTTAAATCTGATTGACCTGGTGTAGAAAAAATATCTGAATAATTATGTTTTTTTATTGACTGTAAAGTGTCTTGGTTTCTTTTAACATTACTTCCGTAATCAAAAGTTAATAAACCACCATTAAATTTATTTATTTTTTTTGATATAGCACTTAAAAATTTTATTGCTTCGACGGGATATTCAATTGTTTTGCCATGGGATATTAAGTTTAAACTTTTTATTCTTTTTATTAATTTTACATTTGCTTTTTTGAGTAAAAATTTAATTTTTTTATCATTATTTGCTAGACACACGTGTTTTTCAAAAAATATGCCTTTTTTTTTATAAATCTGTTTAATAGCTAGAGCATCAAAAAATTCATTTGCAATAAATATTATAGGCCCACTGTTTATATCATTTATTTTTTTGATCCATGTAACTTTTTTATTATTAATTTTATTTTTTTGAATTTTTTTTAATCTATTACTTACTTCTAATAAATTAATTTTTAAGCATTTATAAAAAGCTTTAAATTGTTTAAATGTTTTTAACAAGTCTACACACAAAGACCCATCTCCAGGACCCAGCTCAATTAAAGAAATATTTTTAGGCTTGCCTAAGTGTTCCCAGTATGAAACGCACCACACAGCAATCATTTCTCCAAAAAGATTTGAAATTAAAGGAGAGGTAATAAAATCCCCATTTTTACCAAAAGGATTTTTTTTTATGTAATAACCCAAATCTTTGTCATAAAGAGAAATATTGATAAACTGATCTAATGGGATTGATTTTTTTTCTTTTAAAATACTAAAGATTTTGTTCATTTTTTTTAATTTTAAAAATTATTAATAAGCCAAAAAATATTGTTACTATGCTAAGCAGAGTTCCTAAAGAAAAATAATTAAGTATAATTCCAATATGAACGTCTGGTTCTCTGAAAATTTCAGATAAAATTCTTAAAATTGAATAAAAAATTAAAAACAATCCAGATATATAACCTGGTTTAAATATAAATTTTTTTTTAATTGAAAAATAATTAATAAGTATAAATAAAATTATACCTTCCAGAATTGCTTCATAAATTTGTGACGGATGCCTCGATAAGTTGCTTCCATCTGGAAATACCACAGACCAAGGAAGGGTTGTTGCTTTTCCATAAAGTTCACCATTTATAAAGTTAGCTATTCTTCCAAAAAAAATTCCAATAGGGGCAACACAAGATACGATATCTGTATACTTATAAAAATTAACTTTTGTCTTACTTGAATATATGGCTATTGCAATTACTACACCTAGCACACCTCCATGGAAAGACATTCCACCCTGCCAAATTTTAAAAACTTCTAATATATTTTCACTGTAATAAAATAAATTATAAAATATTACATAACCCAATCTGCCTCCTAAAATAATTCCAAGCACAATGTGGATTATTAAATCATCAAAATCTGATTTCTTAATTGATTCAAAATTATGTTTGTTTTTATTTGTTTCCTTAATAATGTGTGTTGCGTATATCCACCCAAAAACAATACCCAAAATATAAGCTAAGGAATACCATCTGACTTGAAATAGACCAAAATCTATAAAAATTGGATTAAAATTATGGATAATCATTTTAAAAAAAAGATTTATTTAATAATAGAATTAAAATAACTTAAAGATATTTAAAAATATATGGAAAAATACAATAAGTTACTTAGTAATATAAAGAAATTAATTGAAAATCGTCTATTCACTTCAAAAGACCTTAAAACAGAAGTTGAAGGGATGTTAAAATTCAAGAAGAAAATTTTATTAAACAAGCTAAGTCTTGTTCCAAGAGAAGAATTTGAACTCCAAAAAAATGAAATTGTTAAGCTAAGAAAAGATTTGAATAATTTCAAAACTAAAAAAAAAAAATCAAAGAGGTAAGGAAATCTTAACTCTTAATCCATTAAGTGTACTTTTATCTAAAAAAATACTTCCACCATGCGAACGAATAATGTCATTCGTGATAGACAGGCCCAATCCAACGCCTGATTTATTTTGGCTTCTGCTTTTATCAATTCTATAAAAGGGCTTTATTACATTTTGATATTCTTTTTCATCGATTCCTGGACCATCATCATCAATGAAAATTATTAAATAATTAGATATTTTCTTAGCAGAAATTTCTACTTTCTTCCCGTAGGCTAATCCATTGTCTATTAAATTAGTTAAACATCTTTTGATTGAATTTGAACGTACACTAATGTGTAAGTTTTTTTCTATAGATGTATTAATTTTTTCTTTTTTGTATTTTTTTACTACATCCTTTACTATCTCATCTACACTAACTATTTCAGTCTCTTCTTTTTTTTGATACCTAGCAAATTCTAAATATTCATTAAGCATTCTTTCCATTTCTTCAATGTCATCGCTCATTTTTCTTGCCAAATCTTTTTGTTTTAAAAATGTGAGTTGCAATTTTAGTCTCGTTAAAGGAGTTCTTAAATCATGACTTATGCCAGAAAGCATTTCAGATCTTTGATTTAAGTGAACAGAAATTCTTTTTCTCATTTTTTCAAATTCATATGCAGCTTGTCTTATTTCTTTCGCACCAGATGGTCTAAATTCTTTTATAAATTCTCCCTTTCCAAATTTTTCTGCTGCATTTGCTAAATTTACTATAGGTCTTGTTTGATTCTTTAAAAAAAGTATTGCAATTATAATTAAAAGAAGTCCGGGAAAAGTAATCCATAAAGCAAAAATTCTTGCTGACGAAGGTGAAATTCTATTTTTTGGAAAAAATATTTGAAGATACCCATTTTTGAATTTTATTTGTAATTCAACTAGTTCTTTGTATGCAGTAGTATCAAATTTAAAATTACTTCCAAATACACGTTTAAGTTCACGTCTTAAACTTCTATCTATTGGACTGTACCATCTCTCTGTACTTTTATTAGTAAAAATTTCATTTTCTTTTTTTACAACAATGAAATCAAAATTTTTATTATATAAATCTATAATCATTTGATTATAACCGTTCTCATTTTTATATACATCATGTAGAGTTTGAATTTCTGCAACCAAAGATCTAGTCATGCCTTTATTAGCTTTGATCCAAAGACTATCAAAAAAAACTATAGTAATTATAACTTGTAGCAAAATCATTGGTGCAGCTACTATCAGTAAAGATCTATAAAAAAGCCTTTTTGGTAAAATTTTTTTTATAATATTATTTAATCCATAAAACATAACCTGATCCTCTGATTGTTTGTAAATATTTTGGGTTTTTAGGTTTTGACTCAATTTTTTTTCTTAATCTCGTAATCATAACATCTATTGTTCTTTCTTTGGAAATTTCAATAATTTTTTTTATATCATCCCTAGAAAAAATTTTTCCAGGAGATTCTAGCATTTTTTCAATAACCTTTTTTTCTTGTGGATTAATTTTTTTTACCTTACCATTTAACTTAATATTTAGTTTTTTTAAATTAATTAAAGCATCTCCAACAGCAATCTCATCTAGCAAAATAGGCTTTTGAATTTTACTTAAAATATTGTTTATTCGTAGCAAAAGTTCTTTTGGTTTAAAAGGCTTTCCTAGATAATCGTCAGCTCCCAACTCAAGGCCTTCAATCCTATCATTGGCCTCATCTTTGGCTGTTAACAGTATTATTGGAGTTGAATCAACTTTTTTCAAATCTTTTGTTAAGGATAGACCACTTTGACCAGGCATCATAATATCTAAAATTAATATATCGAATTTTATTATTTCCAATTTTTTTTTTGCAGTTATTGCATCTCTTGCGGTTGTAACTAAAAAATTTTTTTCTTCAAGGTATTCTTTTACTAACTCTCTAATTCTGTCATCATCATCCACAACCAGTATATGAAATATTTTTTTATTCATTAATAATTTTTTTTAAAATAACTTTAAATTTAATAACTGAATCCGAATCAGAACTCTTAAGAGCATTATAAATTCTTTTTTTTTGTTCTGTAAATATTTCATCGAAAATTCTTTTACCTTTCTCGTTTAAAAATATTTGTCTTTGTCGTGAGTCTCTTTCTCCCTTTTTTAATATGACAGCTTTATTTTTTATCAAGTCTCTTAAAACTCTATTTAAACTCTGCTTAGTAATTTTTAATCTACTTAGTAAATCTGATACCGTTAATCCCTCATAACTTTCAATTAAATGTATTGCTCTATGGTGTGCTGTTCCAAATGAGTATTTTTTTAATATTTTTTTAGGATCTGAATAAGTTTCTCTATATGCGTAAAATATTTGCTCAATAAAATCCTTAATCTGGTCATCTTTTAAATATAATAGGTCTTTCATAATTTACATTGGGTCAGTTATATTGACATATCCATCTAAGATAGATACTTTTTTGTGCTAAATAAATCAATTAAGATAAAATAATTTTTATGGAACCCATACCTTTTGATAAAAGATCCGGAAAGATCTGGTTTAACGGAGAGTTAATAAACTGGCCTGATGCAAAAATACATGTTTTAAATCATGGATTACATTATGCAAGTTGTGTTTTTGAAGGCGAAAGAGTTTATGATGAAAAAATATTTAAACTTAAAGAACATACTGAAAGATTATTTTACTCCGCTTTCAGACTTGGTTTTAAAATTCCTTACACCCAAGATCTTTTGAACAATGCTTGTAAAGATATAGTAAAAATCCAAAAAGTAAAAAATGGATATGTTCGACCAGTGGCATGGAGAGGAAGTGAAATGATGGCAATCTCAGCTCAAAAAACAAAAATTAATGTAGCTATTGCAGCTTGGGATTGGGGATCATATTTTGACCCAAACCTTAAATTAAAAGGAATTAAATTAAATATTTCCAAATGGAGAAGACCTGCCCCAAATACAATCCCATGGGATACCAAAGCTTCTGGCTTATATATGATCTGTACTCTTTCTAAACATGAAGCAGAAAAAGACGGTTTTACAGATTCTTTAATGTTGGATTATCAAGATAATATAGCGGAAGCAACTGGTGCTAATATATTTTTTAAAGATAGTGCAGGGGAGTTGCACACACCAGTCCCAGACTCTTTTTTAAACGGAATTACTAGAAGATGTATTATTGAATTAGCAAAGTCAAAAAATATAAAGATAGTTGAAAGAAAAATTAAACCAGAAGAACTGCCAAAATTTGTAGGTTGTTTTTTGACAGGTACAGCCGCGGAAGTAACTCCAGTATCACAGATAGATAAATATAAATTCGCAGTTTGCGATGTTATTAAAGATTTATCTAAAAGTTATCATATCCTAGTTCGAAAAAAATCTTTGCTATAGCAATTAATTTTTTTAATCTATAGCGTGGTCTATCCCTTTCTTAACATAGTCGTAACCAGTATAAAGCGTTAGGAAAGCTGACATCCATAGTAAAATTATTCCGATTGTGTGGGCATTATAATCTTGAAAATTAATTATTCTATTTCCACTTTCTCCAGTCAGCAGAATAGCTATAGCAAACATTTGAATAAATGTTTTAAATTTTGCAAGGCCTGTTACGGGCATTGAAACTTTAACTTTTGCCAAAAACTCTCTTAATCCAGAAATTAATATTTCTCTTGTTAGAATAATAATTGCTGCAATAACTTCATAATCTCTAATAGTATCATTCATAACAAGAAGAACTAGTGCTGCTGACACAATTATTTTATCAGCAATTGGATCTAAAAGTTCTCCAAGTTGAGATTCTTCTTTATATAATCTTGCTAATAATCCATCTAAAAAATCTGTAAAACTTGCAAGCACAAATATAAAAAAAGGTATTATTTCTCCTAAAAAACCAGGAAGATAAAAAGAAATAACAAATATTGGGACTAATATTATTCTTCCTATTGTTAATGTGTTTGGAATTTGTAATTTCATAGTTTTATTTTAATTGTGAAAAAAGTCATGTATTTTTCTAGCTACTGATGTTTCAATTCCATCTACATTTTTTAAATCTTCAAAGCTTGCTGACTCAACAGCTCTAGCAGATCCAAAATAATTTAACAAAGCTTTTTTTCTTGTTCTACCTATGCCATTTATTTCATCTAATAGTGATTTTGTTAAATTCTTTTTTCTTTTCATTCTATGGCTACTTACAGCAAATCTATGAGCTTCATCTCTTAATCTTTGAAGAAAGAATAGCAAAGGTTCTCTTTTATTTAATTTAATACTATTTCCTTTGTGGATAAAGGTTTCATCTCCTTGCTTTCTATTTTTACCTTTTGCAATCGCTATAATTGGCATGTCGTGAAAACCATAATCATCTAAAACTTTTCTACTAATTGAATATTGGCCCTTTCCCCCATCTACAAGTATTAAGTCAGGTATTATAACATCTATTTGATTTTTGTTTTTTATAATTTTTGCAAATCTTCTTTCCAAGACTTCTTTTAACATACCATAATCATCACCGCTATTCAGATTTTTGCTTTTAATATTAAATTTCCTATATCTTTTTTTTACAAATCCTTCTGTACCAAAAGAAATTAAAGCACCTACAGAATGTGATCCTTGAATATGGCTATTATCGTAGACTTCAATTATTCTTGGGACGATATTTAATTCAAATTTTTCTGCTACTTGATCAAGAAGCTTAGTATTTGTTTCTGATTCAAAGATTCTTCTTGTTAAAGCTTCTTTTGCATTTCTTTCAGCCATTTTAGATAGTTTTAAAGCATTTCCTTTGGTCGCTATTTTAATTGATATTAATTTTTTTTCTTTTTTTTCTAATGCTGATTTAATTAAATTTAGATCTATTATTTTTTTATTTAACAAGATTTCTGCTGGAGCATTTTTATTTTCATAAAACTGGGTTAAAAAAGAGCTTAATACTTCTTCTTCACTGTGGGATTCATCATGTTTAGGAAAAAAGGATTGGTTACCCCAATTTTGCTTGGATCTATAAAAAAATACTTGGATACAAGATTTTGAAGCCTCTTGTGAAATTGATATGACATCAGCGTTATTTAAATTAGTAGAACTTATATTTTGTGAAGATTGAATTTGTGTTAGCGCTTTTATTCTGTCTCTAGTAATGGCTGCTTTTTCATAATCCATTTTTTTACTACTTTTTTCCATTTCCAAAGATAGTTTTTTTTGAATAGTTTTAGATTTTCCGGATAGAAAAGCCACAGCATCATCAACAAGTTTTAAATACTCTTCTTTATCAATAGAATTTACACAAGGAGCGGCACATCTTTTAATTTGAAAAAGAATACATGCCCTGTCTCTGTTTTTAAAAACTGAATCATTGCAAACTCTTAGTAAAAAAACTTTTTGTAGAATTTTTATAGTCCAATTAGCGGAGCCTACAGAAGCAAATGGTCCAAAATAATAACCTTTTTTATTTTTTACTCCTCTATGTTTAGATAGTTGTGGCCAATCACAATCTTTTTCAATAAAAATATATGGAAAAGATTTATCATCTTTTAAAAGGATGTTGAATTTAGGTTTAAATTTTTTAATTAAGTTAGCTTCAAGAAGCAATGCTTCAGCTTCACTACTAGTTGTGATTATTTCTAAATTATTAGTCAGGGCTAGCATTCTGTTCGTTCTTACTGGAAGGTTTTTCCCCATAGCATAATCTTTAAGTCTATTTGGGAGATTTTTTGCTTTTCCAACATAAAGCACCTGGTTTTTTTTACCAAGCATTCTGTATACACCAGGACTATTAGAAACTAATGGAATTTTTTTCTTTATTAATTCTTTCCCAAAATCAAGATCCCTCATAATCACTTCTACTTTTAAAAACCTCAACGCCAACAGACTCAGCATTTGTTATAGCATCAGGCTTTTCAATTTTTATTTTTACAGAACCAATTCTATTATCTTCAAATATTTCTTTAAAAGAATCTTCTGCTAAGCTTTCTAAAAAATTGTAACTTTTGTTTTTAGCTAAATTTTCTAGTTTATTTGTAATTTTTTCATAATCTACAACACTTAATAAATTATTTTCACTTGGAAGCACGTTTTGGTTAACATCAATAATTATATTAAAAACTATCTTTTGTTTATTAATTTTTTCATGATTATGAATTCCAATTATTTCATGAATAATAAAATTTTTAATTAATACAGTTCTTTTAACCGTATTTTTATTTTTTTTAGATTTCAGTTCTAAAATTTTAAAGTTATTCTTTTCCATTTTTAATATTCCACGTTAAATTTTGACCACTATCAACAGCTATAATTTCTCCTGTTATAGATTTGTTTTTAATTAAGAATTCTACGGTATCACAAATATCTTCTAGTCCCACAGGTTTTTCAAGCAACGTAGATCTTGCCTGTTTATTAAAATGTTTTATAGTTTGTCTTTTGCTTTTTATTGTTGGTCCAGGCGCTATACCGTTTACTTTTATATTTGGACTCAATCGCATTGCCATAGTTTTTGTGAAAGTATAAAGAGCGCTTTTACTTAAAGTGTAAGACATAAAATGAGGAGTAAGTTTAAATACTCTTTGATCAACAATGTTTATTATATTGAATACTTTTTCTTTAGAAGTCTGTTTTGCAAAGTATTTTGTTAAAATTACTGGCGCAAGAAGATTAATATTTAAATGATCATTCCAACCTTTTGAAGTAAAGTTTAAAATATCATCTCTTTCAAATAATGCTGCGTTATTAATTAAGCAATCAATGATTCCTAATTTTTTTTTTACAAAAGGGATGATTTTTTCCACTTGTTTTATGTTTTTTAGATCAGCTTTAATTAATGTTGCTTTTACTGAGTTTTCTTCAATAATCTTCTTTAATTTTTTAGCTTCAGTGTGTGATTTAAAATAATGAATAGCTATATTCCACCCTCTTTTGGAGAAATGTAGTGCTATTTCTTTTCCAATTCTTGTAGCTCCACCGGTAATTAATAAATTTTTTTTTTCCATTTTATTTTTATCTTTTCTTTTTTGGTCTTGTTCCAGGCTTTCCTTGTGTTGATCTTCCTTCAGGATAAATTCTATCATTTAGTTTTGATTTTTTAAATTTAGGATTTATACCAATTTCTAGCTCTGATGCTTCTAATTTTCTAATTTCATTCCTAATTTTAGTCGCCTCTTCAAATTCAAGATTTTCTGCATATTCTTTCATTCTTTTTCTAAGAGCTTTTAAGTGTTTTTTAATGTTGTGGCCTAATTCAATATTCAGTTTATTTTTAGCATAATCTTTTTCATAAACGCTTTCTAAAATATCAGAAATATCCTTTTTAATAGATGTTGCAGTAATATTATTCTTTTTATTATATTCTTCTTGTATTTTTCGCCTTCTGTCTGTTTCTTGAATTGCTTTTTCTATACTTTTAGTTTTTTTATCAGCATATAGTATTGCTTTTCCTTCTATATTTCTTGCTGCTCTTCCAATAGTTTGAATTAACGATCTTTCAGATCTTAAAAATCCTTCTTTATCAGCATCCAAAATGGCAACCAAACCACATTCAGGAATATCCAACCCTTCTCTTAATAAATTTATACCAACCAGCACATCAAACACTCCTAATCTTAAATCTCGCATAATTTCAATTCTTTCTAGCGTGTCTATGTCTGAATGCAGATATCTAACTCTAATACCATTTTCATGAAGGTATTCAGTTAAGTCCTCAGACATTTTTTTTGTCAATGTTGTTACTAAACATCTATAATTTTTTTTAATTACTTCTTTGCATTCAGCCAAAAGATCATCCACTTGATTTTTTGCAGGTCTAATTTGAATTTCAGGATCACATAGACCTGTTGGTCGGATAACCTGTTCAGTAAATTTGCCAGATGTTTGTTCTAACTCCCAAGGGCCAGGAGTTGCAGAAACAAAAATTGTTTGAGTTCTCATTGCATTCCATTCTTCAAATTTTAATGGTCTATTATCCATACAAGATGGCAACCGGAATCCAAATTCAGATAAAGTTTTTTTTCTTGTATAATCTCCTTTATACATTCCATTTAGTTGTGGAACTGTTACATGACTTTCATCCACAAAGATTAAAGTGTTGTCTGGAAAATACTCAAATAGCGTAGGCGGCGGCTCACCTGGATTCCTTCCAGTTAAAAATCTCGAGTAATTTTCTATCCCCGCACAAGTTCCAGTAGCTTCTAGCATTTCTAGATCAAAACGCGTCCTCTCATCCAATCTCTGAGCTTCTAAAAGTTTATTTTCAGATTTGTGTTTTTCTAACGTTAATTTTAATTCTTTTTTTATTTCTTTTATTGCCTGTTCAAGAGTTGGTTTAGGTGTAATGTAATGGCTGTTTGCATAAATTTTTATAAATTCTAAATCTTTTAATTTATTTCCAGTTAATGGATCAAATTCTACTATACTATCTATTTTATCTTTAAAGATTGAAATTCTCCAAGCTCTATCTTCTAAATGTGAAGGAAAAATTTCTAAATTATCTCCTCTTACTCTAAATGTTCCCCTATAAAAATTTTGATCATTACGCTTGTATTGTAAATCAACAAAAGTTTTAATAATTTTTTCTCGGTTATATTCATTATTTTTTTTTATACCTAAAGTCATTTTACTATAGGATTCGACCGATCCTAAACCATAGATACAAGATACGCTTGCAACTATTATTACATCATCTCTTTCGATTAATGATCGAGTTGCTGAATGTCGCATTCGATCAATCTGTTCATTAATTGATGATTCCTTTTCAATATAAGTATCAGATCTTGGAACATAAGCTTCTGGAGTATAATAATCATAATAAGAAACAAAATATTCCACTGCATTATTTGGAAAAAAATTTTTCATCTCTCCATATAATTGTGCTGCGAGTGTTTTATTTGGAGCAAGTATTAAACTAGGTCTATTTAATTCTTCTATTATTTTTGCCATTGTAAAAGTTTTTCCTGATCCAGTAACACCAAGCAAAACCTGTTCATTGCTTTTATTTTTTATGCCTAAGATAAGTTTTTTTATCGCTTCTGGCTGATCTCCTGCAGGACTAAAATCACTAACAATAGAAAGCTTAATTCCACCTTCTAGCTTTTTTTTTAAAATAAGGTCTTGATTCATTGAATAAGATAGTTTTTCTTGATTTGTGTTTTGCATTATAGTTAATAATAATTTAATAATTTTAAAACATAATAAAATTAATGAGCATAATATCCAACTCTTTAAAAAGAATTAAACCATCACCTACTATAGCTGTTACTCAAAAGGCCAGAGAATTAAAAGCCGCAGGCAAGGATATTATTGGTTTAGGCGCTGGAGAACCAGATTTTGACACACCGGAGAATATAAAAAAAGCAGCAATTGCAGCAATCACCAGAGGGGACACAAAGTATACAGATGTAGATGGAACCCCATCCTTAAAGCAAGCAATAGTTAATAAATTCAAAAGAGAAAACAATTTAGAATACTCAACTAGCGAAATCACAGTTGGAACAGGAGGCAAACAAGTGATCTACAATACCTTTATGGCTACTTTAAATAAAGGTGATGAAGTAGTTATCCCAGCTCCATTTTGGGTTTCATATCCTGATATGGTTTTGTTAGCGGGTGGTAAACCAAAAATTGTTAAATGTAATGAAAAAGATAGCTTTAAATTAACACCAAAAAAACTTGAAAAAGCTATTAATAAAAAAACCAAATGGTTAATACTTAATTCTCCCTCAAATCCTACTGGAGCAGGCTATACAAAAAAAGAAATAGAAAGTTTATCTAAAATATTAATTAAGTATAAAAAGGTACATATTCTAAGTGACGATATTTATGAGCACATAAAATATGATAATTTTAATTTTTTTACTATTGCCCAAATTTCTGAACTTAAAGATAGAACACTAACTATGAATGGAGTAAGTAAATCTTATGCTATGACTGGATGGAGAATAGGTTACGCGGCCGGTCCAAAAGAAATAATTAAAGCTATTGGAAAAATTCAATCTCAATCAACCTCCAACCCTTCATCTGTTAGCCAGGCAGCGGCAGTTGAAGCATTAAATGGCACTCAAGATTTTATTCAAGAGAGATCAGATGCATTCAAAGAAAGAAGAGATTTTGTAGTTAATAGTTTAAATAATATTAAAGGTATAAGTTGTTTGAAACCAAATGGAGCATTTTATGTTTTCCCAAACTGCAAAAATTTGTTGGGTAAAAAAGATGAGAGTGGTAATAAACTTAAAACTGATACTGACTTTGTTCAATCTCTACTTGAGAATAGTGGTGTTGCTGTAGTTCAGGGATCCGCATTTGGCTTGGAAGGTTTCTTTAGAATATCCTACGCAACTTCTATGGAAAATTTAAAAAAAGCTTTGGAAAAAATATCTTCTTTTTGTAAAAGTCTTAGTTAGGTTTTTGTTTTTCCCACATTTCAAAATACTTCCCATTTTTTAACAATAAACTTTTGTGTGTTCCTTGTTCAACGATAACTCCCTTATCAAGAACAATAATGTGATCAGCATTTGCAGCGGTGGATAAACGGTGTGCAATTATTAAGGTTGTTTTATCTTTAGAAATATTCTCTAAATTTTTTTGTATTTCTTTTTCTGTACTCGTGTCTAGAGCGGAGGTTGCCTCATCAAAGAAAAAAATTTTAGGGTTTTTTAAAATAGTTCTCGCAATAGCAACTCTTTGTTTCTCTCCTCCTGATAATTTCAACCCTCTCTCTCCTACAATTGTTTCATAACCATCTGGTAAACTTGAAATAAAATTATGTATATCTGCATTTTTAGCAGCATTAATAACTTCTTCTTTAGTAGCATTCGTGTTTCCGTAAGCAATGTTGTAATAGATTGTGTCATTAAACAACACTGTATCTTGTGGAACCACACCTATAATTTTTCTTAAAGATTCTTGAGAAACTTTATGTATATTTATATTATTAATATAAATACCTCCCTCCTTAGGGTTGTAAAATTTGAATAACAACCTACTTATTGTTGATTTTCCTGCACCAGTAGGACCAACTATTGCAACTTTTTTTCCGTTCGGAACGGTAAAAGAAATATTTTTAATTATGGTTCGTCTTACATCATAATCAAAACTGACTTTATCAAACCTAATCTCAGCAACAATACTTTGTGGTATATCTTTAAGGTTATCTTTTGATATTTGAGACACCTCCAATAAGCTAAACATATTTTCCATGTCTGTTAATGCTTGTCTAATTTCTCTATAAACGGAACCTAAAAAATTTAATGGCTGGTACAATTGAAGCATGTAAGCATTAATGACAACAAACCCACCAACATTAATATCTCCATTTTTGATGCCAAAAGCTGACATTACCAACATAATGGTAATACCAAGCATTATAATAAATGTTTGGGCTATGTTTAACAATGAAAGCGAGTGCCTGCTTTGATTTGCAGCTAATTCATAATCTTCTAAAGATTTATCAAGTCTATTAAATTCATAATTTTCATTATTGAAATACTTAACTGTTTCAAAGTTTAATAAACTATCAATCATTTTTGTACTGATGTCATTATCGGCCTGGTTCATTCTTATTCTAAAAGCGTTTCTCCACTCCGTTATTTGAAAAGTTAAATAAGAATAAAAGCCTATAGTGACAAGCGTTATAAAGGCATACCAGGGTCCATAAAGATAAAATAAAATTCCTGAAACTAAGAAAATTTCAAAAAAAGTAGGAACTACATTGAACAAAACGTATCTTAAAAGAAAATCTATTCCCTTAGTTCCCCTGTCTATATATTTTGCTAGAGCGCCTGTTTGTCTATTTAAGTGAAATTGTAATGACAGATTGTGTAAATGTTTGAACATGTTTAAAGATATTTGTCTAATAGAGTGTTGAGAAACTTTTGAAAACAAAGCATCTCTAACTGCAACGAATGTAAAAGCAATTATTCTTGCTGTCCCATAAGCAACTATTAAAGCAACAGGAACTAACATAAATAAATTAACGCCCGTGCTTAATTCTGTTAGAGAATTTACTGCTCCACCTAGTACTAGAGGCGTACTTACACTTGCTATTTTTGCCATAACTAGGGCAACAACAGCAAAGCTAACTCTTGTCTTTAAATCATTTCTTTTTTTAGGCCACAGGTACGGAAGCAATAATTTAAAAGTTTTAATATATTTTTTATCTTCCATAACTTACATTGATAAATTATACAGGAGCCTCATTCTAAGACTTTGCTATAGTGCCCATAGTGTGAAGCCATACATTACAGCAACTGAGATCCACGCACTCCAAGTGGTTCCGTCTAATAAAGCAATATAAGTGATCATTAAAGACCAGGGGATGTGATAAGATACGAATATCATCTTATTTTTTTTCTAGTCGCCTCATCAGATAATTTATTAAGATATGAAGGGAAAAAAAATATTTCATAGGCTGCAAAGGTTCCAATAGCAACAGCAACAAAGAGGCATGCAACTTTAGAATACTCTGTTGCTACGAAGTTTGGGTGCTGGGCTTCAAGAGATAAAAGTGGAAAAGCAATTTCAAAAGCTTCAAGCAAGAATACAAAAGAGAATGCGGCAGCAACAATTCCATGGCAAAGAACGATTAGAGAAAGAGAACGAAAATTCATAAATGTTTTCTTTAATTAGTTATGTGACAAATGTTTTTCTGCTTCAAGAGCAGCCATACAGCCCATGCCAGCAGCTGTTACTGCTTGCCTGAAAATTTTATCTTTAACGTCTCCTGCTGCAAAAACTCCAGGAACATTAGTCACAGTAGAATCTGGCTTAGTTATTAAATACCCCTCTTTATCCATATTTAATTGACCTTTAAATAGAGCTGTTGCTGGATCATGTCCAATAGCTATGAAAAGGCCGTGAAGCTTTATTTCAGAAGATTTATTGGTTTTAATATTTTTAATTTTAATTCCTGTAACACCTTTTGGATCTTTGTCTCCTATAACTTCTTCTAGAACTGAGTCCCAGATAATTTCTATTTTTGGGTTTTCTTTTAATTTTTTTTGTAATAAATTTTCTGCACGCAACTTATCTCTTCTATGAATAAGTTTTACTTTGGTAGCAAATTTAGTTAAGAACATCGCTTCTTCTACAGCTGCATTTCCTCCACCGATAACTGCAACTTCTTTTTCTTTAAAGAAAAACCCATCACATGTTGCACAACCAGAAACGCCAAAGCCCCTAAACTCTTGTTCAGATTTTAAATTTAGCCATCTTGCTTGAGCACCAGTTGAAATTATAATTGTGTCACCAGTATACTCTTGTCCACTATCTCCTATAGCTTTAAAAGGTTTTTCACTTAATTTAATTTCTTTAATATGATCTTGAATCATTTCTGTTCCAACAGCTTTTGATTGTTCTTTCATTTGATCCATTAACCAAGGTCCTTGAATAACATCAGAGTATCCAGGATAGTTTTGTACATCAGTAGTGGCAGACAGTTGCCCTCCTGGTTCTGACCCATATACCAAAATTGGTTTTAACATTGCTCTAGCTGCATAAATTGCTGCCGTGTATCCAGCTGGACCCGACCCTAGGATTAATACCTGGGAATGTTTTGTTGAATTATTTTTCATATTATAAATATATGGTTACTCTTAAGTAAATTTAAAGCTTTTATATTTATTTAAATGTATCATTGAACTGTTGGTTAACTCTAATAAAAGTTGTGCATTTACTCAATTGTTTAAGAGAAGGCGCCCCAACGTAAGTACAGCTACTTCTAACGCCTCCCAAAATATTTAAAACAGTATCTTTTATTTTACCACGATACTTTAATTGAACTTTTTTACCTTCACTGCTTCTATACTCTGCGAGACCACCATAATGTTTATCTAGCGCTGTATTAGAACTAGATCCATAAAATTCTATGAATTGTGATCCATTTTTTTTAATTTTTTTCCCTCCACCTTCTTCATGTCCAGCAAACATACCTCCAAGCATCACAAAATCTGCGCCACCACCAAATGCTTTTGCAACATCACCAGGACAAGTGCATCCTCCATCTGCAATAATATGTGCCCCTAATCCATGTGCTGCATCTGCACATTCAATGACTGCACTGAGCTGAGGATACCCTACGCCTGTTTGAATGCGTGTCGTACATACACTTCCTGGTCCAATACCTACTTTTACTATATCGGCGCCACTCATTACTAACTCTTGTGTCATATCAGCCGTAACTACATTACCTGCGATTATAGTTTTAGTCGGATACTTTTCTCTTACAGATCTAACAAACTTACTAAAGTGGTCAGAGTACCCATTTGCTATATCAATACATATAAACTCAAAAAAACTAAATTCTTTTAAAATTTCATTTAGTTTTTTGTAATCTTTATCGCTCGTACCTGTGCTAAGAGAAATGTGTGGAAAGATTTCTTTAATTACAGGAGAGCGTTTAATTATTTTAAGATCATGCTGTTTAGTTAAACATGTCATTATTTCAAATTTAGATAAACTTTTTGCGATACTCAATTCACCAACGCCATCCATATTGGCAGCTATAATTGGCGTTCCTGACCATTGGTGTTTGCTGTATTTAAATTTATAAGTACGTTTAAGCTCTACGTCTTTGCGACTTGATAGAGTGCTTCGTTTTGGCCGAAAAAGTACATCGGCATAATCCAACTTGATATCTTCTTCAATACGCATATTTCCATAGAGGAGGTATAAAGGTTTATTATTTTAAAGAAAACAGATTTATTATGCTGTGGATAAATAATATTTATGAATATATAAATAAATTTATGAAAAAGCTCAAAGCTCTTCTTTTAACAGAAGGAATGCATGGAATGATCAGCCAAGTTGAGGGAATGGCTAAAGCTTTAAAAACTGAATATAGCCATAAAATAGTAAGGCTAAATTTTCCTTGGAATTTAATTCCACCTAAATTAAGTCCGATTTCACAAATCGTATTAAAAGATAAAATTTATTTAACAGAAGACGAATCTCCAGATCTAGTAATTTCCTGTGGTAGAAAAAGTGTAATTACATCAATTATTCTTAAAAAAAAAAATCCTAAGATATTTACAATTCATATACAAAACCCCAAAGTAAGATTTAAGAATTTTGATGCAATCGTGGCTCCAGAGCATGACTGTTTAAAAGGAGAAAATGTTTATAGCTCCAAGGGAGCAATTCATTATATTACAGAATCTGAGATAAATAATTCTAGGGAATATTTGCATAATAAAATAAAAAGTGAAAAAATAGTTTCTTTAATTTTAGGCGGACCAAACAAATATTATGATTTTCATAAAGATGAATTAATTAAAATATTTAATAAAATAAAGTCCGATTTTATCTCAAAAGGATTTAAAGTAATTGTGATTCCTTCTATGAGGACTCCTAAGGCAAGCATTGAATTGGCAACTAAGGAAATGGGGCATTGTGGTCATATTGTTCAATCTGTTGATAGGAGTGCATACTTATCAGCCTATGCGCTCGCTACATATGTGGTTGTTACTTGTGATTCTACTTCAATGATTTCTGAAGCAGCAACATCTGGAAAGCCCATATTTGTCGCTCACATGAAAACAAAAAGAAATAATTATAGATTCAAAAGATTCTTTAAGTTATTCCAAGAAATGGGAATCACAAGAGATTTGGGGCAAAAAATTGAAAACTGGGAATATAATAAATATAATGAAACAGAAAGAATAGGAAACATTATAAAAGATAAAATAAAAAATTAAATTATGGAGTTTTTAAATTCTTTAAAAAATAGATCTAAGTATTATAGCTCCCCCTTTAATCATTGGGAGCTAAACGAACCTTTAACAAAAGATTCTATTAGTGAAATTTGTTCGACCGAAATTATAGATTTATCTAAAGTTAATATAAGTTATGATGGAACCAGAGCTGTTGATAATGGTGAAGGAAAATTTAGAGAAGGAATATTAGATGGTGGAAAAGCTGTAAAATTTAGATGCTTTATTGAAAAGAATAATTCTAAAAATTTTC
>CAJQRF010000017.1 GCA_905612235.1 uncultured Pelagibacteraceae bacterium
CATTTTTCAAAAGCAATTTATCGTTCAATTGAAGAGGGAATTTTTATTGCAAGATCTGCTAATAAGGGAATTTCAGCATATATAAATCCCAATGGTCAAGTAATAAAATCTCTTCATACGGGAGAGTCTGGAAATATTGAGATGAATTTTCCATATTTTGCTGAGTCTACTCTTTTTTCAAATTATGGAAATAAAATATTCGCTTTAATAATTTTATTGTATATATTTCTTATTTTAATTTTTAAAAAATTTAAAATTTAATGACTAAAAAATCGTATTTTTTTACTAGCGAATCTGTTTCTGAGGGCCATCCAGATAAAGTATGTGATCGTATTTCAGACATGGTCGTAGACACCTATATAGGAAAAGAACCTTTATCTAGAGTTGCGTGTGAAACATTAACAACAACAAACAAAGTTGTTTTGGCAGGAGAAACAAGAGGTCCTGAAATTAAAAAAGAAGATTTAATTCAAAAAGTTCGTGGATGTATTAAGGATATTGGGTATGAGCAAAAAGGATTTCACTGGAAAAATTGTAGTATTGATGTTCACTTACATTCACAATCTGCGGATATTGCAATGGGCGTTGATTCAAAAGATAATAAAGATGAAGGAGCTGGTGACCAAGGGATAATGTTTGGTTATGCATGTAATGAGACCGAAGTATTAATGCCAGCACCCATTTATTATTCACATAAAATTTTAGAATTAATGGCTGCAGATCGAAAAAGTGGTATAGCTGATAAATTAGAACCAGATTCAAAAAGTCAAGTAACAATGCAATATGAAAACGGGAAACCAGTAAAAGTTACTTCAGTAGTTATCTCTACGCAACACTCTCCTGATGTGAATCAGGCGCAAGTTAAAGAAATTGTTAGACCATATTTAGAGCAATCTATCCCTAAAAATTTATTAGCAGAATTAAAAGATGAAGAATTTTATGTAAATCCAACAGGTCAATTTATTATCGGAGGACCTGATGGAGATTCAGGTTTAACAGGTAGAAAAATAATTGTTGATACTTATGGTGGAGCAGCGCCGCACGGTGGTGGAGCATTTTCTGGAAAAGATCCAAGTAAAGTTGATAGATCTGCAGCGTATGCTGCAAGATATGTTGCTAAAAATATTGTTGCTTCTAAAATTGCTGACAAATGTTTAATTCAACTTGCTTATGCTATTGGTGTTTCAAAACCACTATCTATCTATGTTGATCTTTTTGATGACGATGAAGAAAAATCAAAATATGTAGAAAAGTTAATAAATGAAAATTTTGACTTAAGCCCAAGAGGCATTAGAGAAATGCTATCATTAACTAGACCAATATATGAGCGTACAGCAGCTTATGGTCACTTTGGCAGAAAACCAGGATCGGATGGCTCATTTTCTTGGGAAAAAACAGATAAAACAGCAGTTTTTAAAAAGTAAACCTTGAAAAAGTCATAAATATAAATTAAATAATTGCTAAGTTACTTGGATAATTCAAAATGGGCTTTAGCCCATTTTTTTTTAGAGGAAACTAAATATAATTATGCTAAATCAAAGATCCGATAAAGTTGAGCTTCTAAGAATAGCCGAAGCAGTAGCTATGGAAAAATCTATTGATAAAGAGATTATTTTAAGTTCAATGGAATCAGCAATACAAAAAGCAGCAAAAACAAAATTTGGCACAGAAAACGATATAAGAGCTAAAATCGATAGAGAAAGTGGAGATATAAGTCTTCACAAGGTATTAACTATTGTCGAAACACCAGAAAATTTTAATACTGAAATTTCTTTAGAAAATGCTCAAAAAAAAGAAAAAAAAGATGATATTAAAATGGGTGATGAAATATACGAATTGTTACCACCTGTAGATTTTGGAAGAATTGCTGCTCAAACAGCTAGACAAGTGATAACACAGAGTGTTCGTGCAGCAGAAAGAGAAAGACAATATAATGACTTTATTGATAAAAAAGGTGAAATTTTAAGTGGTATTGTAAAAAGATTAGAGTACGGAAACGTAATAATAGATCTAAATAGATCTGAAGCTATTATCAGAAAAGAAGAACAAATACCTAGAGAAATTCTAAAAACTGGAGATAGAATTAAAGCATATTGTTACGATGTCATTAGAGAAAACAAAGGACAACAAATTTTTTTATCGAGAGCCCACACAAAGTTTATGGAAAAATTATTTTTCCAGGAGGTTCCAGAAATTTATGATAGTATAATTGAAATAAAGTCTTCAGCCAGAGATCCAGGAAGTAGAGCTAAACTATGTGTATCTTCAAAAGATTCTTCAATTGATCCGGTTGGTGCGTGTGTTGGTATGAGAGGAAGTAGAGTTCAATCTGTAGTTAATGAACTTAGTGGAGAAAAAATAGATATAGTTCATTGGTCTGAGGATGTAGCTTCCTTAGTTGTGAGTGCTTTAGCTCCAGCAGAAATTCAAAAAGTAGTAATTGACGACCAAAATAAAAGAATTGAAGTTATACTTACTGAAGAGAATCTTAGTAAAGCCATAGGAAGAAGAGGTCAAAATGTTAGACTTGCATCAAAATTAATTAATTTTGAAATCGATATATTAACGGAAAAAGAAGAATCTGATAAAAGACAATCGGAATTCACAAACAAAACTGAAATTTTTGTCAGAAGTCTAGAAGTTGATGAAACCCTAGGGCAGCTTCTAGTTGCTGAAGGATTTTCATCAATTGAAGAAATTGATCAATCGTCATTAGAGGATATTTTGAAAATAGAAGGAATTGATGAAAACACTGCCAAAGAACTTAAAGAGAGAACAAAAGAGTATTTAGTTAAAGAAAAAGAAGATATTCAAAAAAAACTAAAAGACCTAGGTGTTAGTGATGATTTAATAAATCAAAAAGGACTTACACCAGGTATGCTATTAACTCTTGGAGCAAAAAAAATTAAAACTCTTAATGATTTTGCAGAGTTATCTAGTGATGAGTTAGTTGGAGGTTATGATGAAAAAAAAGGTGTTAGATTTAAAATTGATGGATATCTAGAAGAGTTTGCTTTAACAAAAAATGAAGCTGACGAATTAATAATAAATGCAAGAAATATAGCATTTAAGTAAAGGACATGACTTTTTATGGAAGAAAAAAAAATAAAGAAAAAAAAACTGATTTTAAGTGCTTCAGTAAGCAGACCTCTTAATGTTTCCCGTTATCCAAAAAGTAGTGGGAAAACATCTGTTGTAATAGAGAAGAAACCACAAAGAAGATGGGGAGAAAAAAAATTTCAGACTAGAGAAAATACTTCAAACAATACGAAAATAAACAATAATACTAATACTTCAAAACCAACAATAAATAGAAATTTTGATATTAGAAAAATGGCTGAAGAAAGAGCCACAAAAAGATTTAAAACAATAAAAGAAGATATTATCCAACAAAAAAAAGACCAGATTAAGAAAGAAAAAGGATTCACATCAAAGAGAGAAAATAAATTAACACTAGCCAAAGCTTTAGAACAGGATGATTTTGATGGAAAAGAAAGAAGTTTAGCTTCTGTGAAGCGAGCTAGACTTAAAGAAAAGAAAAATTTTGATTTAGAAAAAACGAAAATAGGTACAAAAAAAATTGTTCATGAAGTCAATATTCCAAATAAAATTAGTATTCAAGAATTATCAAATAGAATGGCGATGCAAGCAAGTGTAATTATAAAACATCTTTTAAACATGGGGGTTGTTGCAACCATAAATCACACCATAGATGCAGATACCGCCGAATATTTGGTTAAAGAATTCGGTAACACTCCTATTAGAGAGACCAAACCAGATTTAAGTATTGTCAAAGAAAAAAAACAAGATAGTAAAAATTTAAAAATAAGACCTCCTATCGTAACAGTCATGGGTCATGTTGATCATGGAAAAACTTCATTATTAGATGCTTTGCGAGAAACAAACGTTGTCGCTGGCGAACATGGTGGAATAACGCAGCACATAGGTGCTTACAAAGTAAAAACAGAAAAGGGAAAAAATATTACATTTATTGATACACCAGGTCATGCAGCATTTACAGAAATGCGTGCAAGAGGATCTAAAGTTACAGACATTGTAGTCCTTGTCGTTGCGGCTGATGATGGTGTTAAACCACAAACTATAGAAGCAATTAAACATGCAAAAGCTGCTAAAGTTCCTATTATAGTTGCAATTAACAAATGTGACTTGCCCGCGGCAAATCCACAGAAAATTAAGAATGAACTTTTACAGTATGAATTGATAGCAGAAGAATTAAGTGGAGACACATTGTTTACAGAAGTTTCTGCAACTACTAAAAAAAATTTAGGTAAATTAAAAGAAAATATTATTTTGCAATCAGATCTACTTGATATTAAGGCGGATTTTGAAAAGTATGCTTCGGGAGTCATTTTGGAATCTAGAATTGATAAGGGAAAAGGACCAGTTTCAACAGTTTTAGTGATGAATGGTAGTTTAAAAAAAGGAAATTTTTTTGTGAGTGGTAATACATGGGGAAAAATAAGAGCCATGATAAATGATGAGGGAAAAAATATTGAATCAGCACCGCCCTCTACCCCAGTAGAAATTTTAGGCATGAATAATTCCGCATTTGCAGGAGATGACTTTGTGGTAGTTGATTCAGAAGATAAAGCAAAAGAAATAAATAAATATAGAATTGAAGATAATAAATTGAAAAAAGGAGCGCTTATATCAGTAAATAAAGAATCTGCATTTAGTGATGCAACAACGCCAGAAGAACTAGCTATAATTATAAAATCTGATGTTCATGGTTCTAGTGAAGCAATAAAAACTGCTATTGAAAAAATAAAACATCCAGAGGTAAATCCAAAAATAATATTATCAAACATTGGAGTTGTTACAGAAACAGACGTGACGCTAGCAAAGACTTCAAATGCACTTGTAATAGGATTTAACGTAAGACCTAACAAAGAAGCAAAAAAATTGGCAGAAACTTACAAAATTACAATAAAATACTTTAATATAATTTATGAAGTATTAGATTTTGTAACTAATACATTATCTGGTTTGCTAAAACCAGAAATTAAAGAAGAAGTTGTTGGTTCTGCGGAGGTACAAACAATCTTCAAAGTTTCTAAAATTGGTAAAGTAGCTGGCTCAAAAGTTGTTGATGGTGAGATAATAAATAATCTAAATGCAAGGTTGATAAGAGATGGAAATGTACTATATACAGGTTCTATTGATAGTATTTTTAGAGAAAAAAATGCCGCTAAACAGGTCGGTGTAGGTCTTGAATGTGGTATAACCTTGAAAGATTTTGCAGATTTTAAAGAAAAAGATGTTATTGAGGTTTACAAGACTATAGAAACAGAAAGAAGAATTTAATAATGATAAGACAAACAAGCAATACTCCATTTTCACAAAGACAATTACGAGTTGGTGAAATGATTAAACAGTCTTTAGGACAAATTTTTTTAAGAGATGAAGCTAAAGTTCCAAGCTTAGAAACAAAAAATATAACAGTTACAGAAGTTAGAATGAGCCCAGATTTAAAGAATGCAAGAGCATATGTAATTCCCTTAGGAGGAAAGGATAAAGAAAAAGCAGTTAATGTTTTAACTCAATTTTCATATCTTATTAGAAAAGCGTTATCTAAAAAAATTGAAATGAAATTTTTACCAAGAGTTTCATTTGTTAGTGATGAATCATTTGATTATGCCGAAAAAATTGAAAAATTAATATTAAAAAATAAATAACTATGAAAAAAGTAGAAAACACGATTATAAACTCATTAAAAAAAAATGAAAAAGATGTTGGATCATCAGAAGTTCAAATCGGTTTTTTAAGTGGAAAAATTAACAATTTAACTGAACATTTTAAAAAAAATAAGAATGACAAACATTCAACAAGAGGATTAATGAGAGCGGTGAACCAAAGAAAAAGATTATTAGAATATCTTAAAAAAAATAATTTTGAATCTTATAAAAACATATTAATAAAATTAAACTTGAGAAAATAGATGTTTAAAGTATTTAAAGAAGAAATAGATTTAGGTGGAAAAAAACTAATTTTAGAAACTGGAAAAATTGCTCGTCAGGCTGATGGAGCTATAATTGCTACTCTAGGTGAAACAGTTGTTATTTCAACAGTGGTAGGAAGAAAAAAAGTTAATCCTGATACAGATTATTTTCCATTGCAAGTTAACTATCAAGAAAAATATTATGCAGCTGGAAAAATACCAGGTGGTTATTTTAAAAGAGAAGCAAGACCAACTGAAGCAGAAACTTTAACATCTAGATTAATTGACAGACCTATAAGACCTTTATTTCCAGAAAGTTTTAGAAATGAAGTGCAAATTTTGCCAACAGTCCTTTCTTATGACAACGAGAATGAAGCTGACATATTATCAATAATTGCATCCTCAGCTGCTTTAGCAATTTCCGGATTGCCTTTCCAAGGACCTATAGCCGCTTCTAGAGTAGGTTATATTAATGATGAATATATTTTGAACCCTTCAAAAGAGCAACTAATAGATTCTAAATTAGACTTAGTGGTAGCTGGAACAAAAGATGCTGTATTAATGGTTGAGTCAGAAACTTCTGGCATGACAGAAAAACAGATGCTGGCCGCAGTTAAATTTGGACATGAAAAATTTGTACCAGTTATTAAAGCAATAGAGTCACTTGCTAAAAAATGCTCAAAGGAAGCATGGGTAGTAGAAGAAAAAGATTATACAGATTTAAAAGCAAAAATTTCTAAAGAATTAACAAAAGATCTAGAAAAAGCATTTTCTGAAAAAGATAAGCAAAAAAGATCTGAAATGATCAATCTTGCAACAGAAAAATGCAAATCTTTATTTGAAGGTGATGAAACCTATTCAGATTTAGAAGTTTCACTACAATTAAAGCATTTAGAAAAAGATATAGTTAGAGGTAGAATACTAAAAACTAAAAAAAGAATTGATGGTAGAGGTTTGTCTGATGTTAGAGATATTAAATGTGAAGTAGGAGTCTTACCTAGAACACATGGATCAGCTTTATTTACTAGAGGAGAAACACAAGCATTGGTAGTCACAACTTTAGGAACGTCAGATGATGAACAAAGAATTGAAAGTTTAGAAGGCCAAAAACGAGTTAGATTTATGTTGCACTATAATTTTCCACCATTCTCTGTTGGTGAAACAGGCAGAATTGGAACGGGAAGAAGAGAAGTAGGTCATGGGAAGTTAGCATGGAGAGCAATAAATTCTTCATTACCTGATAAAGAAAAATTTCCTTACACTATAAGAGTGGTTTCAGAAATCACAGAATCAAATGGATCGTCATCTATGGCTACAGTATGTGGAGCATCTTTAGCACTTATGGATGCCGCTGTTCCAATCAGTGAGCCAGTGGCGGGAATAGCAATGGGTTTAATAAAAGAAAAAGATGAGTTTTCAGTATTATCAGACATTCTAGGAGATGAAGATCATCTAGGGGATATGGATTTTAAAGTTGCAGGTACTAAAGATGGAATTACTTCACTGCAAATGGATATAAAAATTACTGGAATTACTTTTGAAATTATGGAGCAAGCACTCAACCAAGCAAAAGAAGGAAGAGCTCATATATTAGGAGAAATGAATAAAACTATTAAATCATCAAGAAAAGAATTTTCTAAACATACTCCAAAAATAGAAACTGTTATGGTTGATAAAAAAGATATAGCAGCCGTTATAGGAAAAGGCGGGGCTACAATAAGAGAAATTGTAGAATTGTCTGGAGCAAAAGTAGACGTTAAAGACACAGGCGAAGTTACGATCTCAGCACCAGATGAAGAATCAAGAAATAAAGCAATGGAAATGGTAAAAAGTATTGTTGCTAAACCTGAAATGGGAAAAATTTACAAAGGTAAAGTGGTAAAAATAATGGAGTTTGGTGCTTTTGTTAATTTTTTAGGAAAACAAGATGGTTTAGTTCATATTTCACAACTAGCAGCTAAGAGAGTAGAAAAAGTTGGAGACGTCGTAAAAGAAGGTGACGAAGTTTCCGTTAAAGTTGTGGGTTTTGATAGAGGTAAAGTAAAACTTTCAATGAAGGATGCTGTTTCTAAGTAATATTTTTAGGGTTAGGCATTCCAACTTTATTATATCCAGCATCTACGTAATGAATTTCACCAGTTACAGCTGCAGCTAAATCACTTAATAAATATAAAGCTGAGCCACCAACATCATTTATATCTACATTTCTTTTTAATAAAGAATGATCTGCATTCCATTTATATAAAAATTTAGCATCCCCAATAGCAGAAGCTGCTAGAGTTTTAATTGGACCTGCACTTATTGCATTAATTCTAATATTTTTTTCACCTAAATCTCTTGCTAAATATTTAACACTTGTTTCTAGTGCAGATTTACAAACACCCATAACATTATAATTTGGAATAACTTTTGTAGACTCGTATGTAAGAGTTAACATACTACCACCGCTATTCATTATTTTAGATGCTTCTTTAGCAACTTCTGTAAAAGAAAAACATGATATTAACATACTCTTTAAAAAGTTTTCTCTTGTAGTGCTTAAATATTCTCCTGATAATTCTGATTTATCTGAATATGCTATTGCATGAACAACAAAATCTATTTTACTCCATTTAGCTTCAATAACTTTAAATAGCTTGATTACCTCTTCTTTATTTTCAACATTACAACTAAGAGTAAAATCAGAATTCAAAGATTTAGCTAGCGGAATAACTCTTTTTTTTAAAGCATCACCTAGATAAGTAAAAGCTAACTCTGCCCCGTGCTCAGCCAATTTTTTAGAAATTCCCCATGCAATGGATCTATCATTAGCCACCCCCATTATCAGTCCTTTTTTACCTTTTAATAGAGACATATTTCTAATTCAGCTTTTCAAATACAAGTGTTGCATTAGTTCCGCCAAAACCAAAACTATTAGACATCACGCTGTTTAATTCTTTATTTTTTTCAACTTTTGTTACAATTGGAAAATCTTTTGCTTTTTCATCCATATTTTCAATATGCGCCGATGCAGATATAAATTTATTTTTCATCATTAATAAACAATATATTACCTCTTGAACAGAAGTTGCTCCCAAGGAATGACCTGTTAATGATTTTGTGGAACTAATTTTAGGAACATTATCTTTAAATACACTTTTTATAGCCTCTAACTCTTTTACATCGCCAACTGGTGTAGATGTTCCATGACTATTTATATAATCAATTTTATTTTTAGTGTTTTTTAAAGCCATATTCATACATCTCGCAGCTCCTTCTCCTGAAGGTGCAACCATATCATATCCATCAGATGTTGCTCCATATCCTGTTAGTTCTGCATAAATTTTTGCACCTCTTGCTTTAGCATGCTCAAATTCTTCTAGAACAATAGTTCCAGCACCACCAGCAATAATAAATCCATCTCTATCTTTGTCATAAGGTCTTGAAGCTTTTTCAGGTGTATCATTGTATTTTGAAGATAGTGCAGTCATAGCATCAAACATTCCGGACATACCCCAATTTAATTCCTCACCTCCTCCAGCAAATATTACGTCTTGCTTTCCATACTGAATTAATTCCATGCCGTTTCCTATACAATGGCCACTTGTAGCACAAGCTGAACTTATTGAGTAATTAATACCTCTAATTTTAAATGGCACAGCTAGAGTAGCAGAATTTGTACTCGACATTGTTCTCGGGACAATACAAGGACCCATTTTTTTTGGCCCTGATTCTCTCGTGGCATCGACAGCCAAAACTACATTTTTGATTGAAGGTCCTCCAGATCCCATAATTATTCCAGTCATTTCATTGCTAATACTTTTTTCTTCTAATCCAGAATCTTTTACAGCTTCTTTCATAGCTATAAAATTATAAGCAGATCCATCACCCATGAATCTCATTTGTTTTCTCTCAATGTGATCAGATAAATTTAAATTTTTTATCGACCCCACAACCTGACTTCGAAAATTATATTTTTTATGATCTTCAGAAAAAACAATTCCTGATTTTGTGTTTAACAAAGAATCTAATACTTCAACTTGGTTATTTCCAATACAAGAAACTATTCCTATGCCAGTTATTACTACCCTTCTCATTATTTAAATAATCCTACTTTTAAATTTTCTGCTTGGTATATTGCTTTATTATCAGAGTATAATGTTCCATCAGCTAATCCTACAACAGCTCCTTCTTTTTTTAAAATTCTTTTTATATTTACTTCATATTTTGCAATTTTAGCAGTTGTAAGAACTTCGCCAGTAAATTTAACAGAATTTACACCAAGAGCCCTACCTTTCCCTGGCTCCCCCTTCCATCCTAAATAGAAACCAACTAACTGCCACATTGCGTCTAATCCAAGACAACCAGGCATAACCGGATCTTCTTTAAAGTGACAATTAAAAAACCACATTTTTTCCTTTATATCAAATTCTGCTTCAATTAATCCCTTATTAAATTTGCCATTATTTTCTTGTACGTTAGTAATTCTATGGAACATAAGCATAGGAGGTGACGGCAATTTTGCATTACCTGGTCCAAATAAATTGCCATTAGCACAGTCAATTAACTCCTCATAATTAAAGCTATTTTTTTTTATCATATAGTTAAACTAATACTTGATTTAATAAGTTTATTACATATATTTAGTTTAGAACAATTATAAATTAGAAAAGACGTAAAATAGCTAAAATACTACTATGATCAGTGACTTAAAACCCTATGTAGAAAGACTCAGATCTTCTGGTCTTAGACCAACAAAGCAAAGACTTTCAATATGCAAAGTGCTTTTTGACAGAAAAGCAACATTTCATTTTACCATTGATCAATTAAAAAAAAAAATTGAAAAAAGTAGAAAAAGTAAAATTTCTTTAGCTACTGTTTATAATACGGTGCACGCTTTTAAAAATAATGGTTACTTAAAAGAAATCTCTTTACGAGGTAACAAAACATTTTTTGATACGAACGTTACAAGTCATTATCATTTTTATGATTATGAAACAGGCGAGTTAATGGATATAAAAAATGAAGAAATTATTGTTAATAAATTACCGCTTGCTCCAAAAGGAAAAAAAATTAAAGATGTAGAAATTATAGTAAGAGTTGCGAACAATAATCATAATCAAAAAAAATAACTATAATTTAAAATTTTTTTTTTTAAAACGATTCTAAAGTATTGACTTACAGTTTAGAATCATTATAAGTTATATTTACTAACATAATAGGAGGAAACAAAATGGCACTAAAAGGAAGCAAAACTGAAAATAATTTAAAAGAAGCATTTGCTGGCGAAAGTCAAGCAAACCGTAGATATCTTTATTTTGCACAAAAAGCAGATGTGGAAGGGTATAATGATGTTGCTTCAGTGTTCAGATCAACAGCCGAAGGAGAAACTGGGCATGCTCACGGTCATTTAGAGTTTTTAGAAGAGGTTGGAGATCCAGCTACTGGAAAGCCAATAGGAGAAACTAAAGATAATCTAGCGTCAGCGGTTGCGGGTGAAACACATGAGTACACTGATATGTACCCAGGTATGGCAAAAACAGCAAGAAAAGAAGGTTTTGAAGAAATAGCAGACTGGTTTGAAACATTAGCGAAAGCTGAAAAATCTCACGCAGGCAAATTTCAAAAAACATTAGACTCAATCTAAAAAGTAAAATATTTTGGTGGGGTAAATCTCCACCAAAAAAAAATTTAAAATGAATAAAGAAGGTAGTACGGAAGCGCCTAAGCGACATCCGGTAAATTTTAATCATCCAGATTTTATAAATCAAAAAAAATTGGATGATGAAATGAGAAGAGTCTTTGATATTTGTCATGGCTGCAGAAGATGTTTTAATCTTTGTGATAGTTTCCCAAAACTTTTTGACATGATTGATGAGTCAAAAAATGAGGATGTAGAGAGTTTATCAAGTGATCAATTTTCACCAGTTGTAGATTCTTGCACACTTTGCGACATGTGTTTTATGACAAAATGCCCTTATGTACCACCTCATGAATTTGATTTAGATTTTCCACATTTAATGCTCAGATACAGAACATTACAAAAAAAACAAAATAAACTTCCATTAATTACAGCACAATTAGCTCGAATAGATAGAAATGCCAAAATTGGAGTTATGTTTTCAGGATTTATCAACTGGATTTTAAATACTAAAAATACCTTTTTTAGGAAAATATTAGAATTGATAGTTGGTATAGATAAAAGAGTTAAACTTCCATTGTATAATTCTGAAACTTTTACTAATTACTTTAAAAAAAATAATAAACTTATAAAAATAGGTAGACCAATCAACGATAGAAAAGTAGTTATTTATTCAACATGTTTTGTAAATTTTAATAAAAAAGATACAGGAATAGCTGCGCTAAAGGTTTTAAAAAAAAATGGAGTAGAGGTACAAGAAACTTACCCTGGGTGTTGTGGAATGCCTTTTTTAGAGCAAGCAGATTTACCAAAAGTAGTTGAGCAAGCAAAAAAAGTATCAAAAGATCTATTAGCTTGGGTAGATAAGGGTTATCAAGTGATTACTCTTACAGCCAGCTGTGGACTGATGTTAAAGTTCGAATGGCCATTATTATTGCCAGAGAATAAAGATATTAAAAAGTTATCAAAAAACGTCAGTGATATTGATGAATATATAGTTGATATTTCAAATAAAGAAGGTTTAGCAGAAGGTCTTCATGAAATTGATGGTGGAGTGACAGTTCATAACGCATGTCATGCTAGAGCTCAGAATATGGGTATTAAAGCTAGAGACATGCTTAAATTAATTCCAAATATTAAAATTGATGTAGTTGAAAGATGTGCTGGCCACGGTGGAACTTTTGGTGTCATGAAAGAAACTCACAATCTAGCATTGAAAGTTGGAAGACCCACAGCAAGACAGATTAAAAGTAAAAATAATAAATACATGGCTTCAGATTGCCCACTAGCAGGAAAACATTTAAAACAATTGGAGCAGGACACAAAGATTTCTAACGATGAGGCATTACACCCTATAGAATTATTAGCAAAGTCATATAAATTATGATCATGACTAAAGAAAATAAATTTATTGAGAAAAATGATTTAATTGCGTTTGAAGTGTATGCAAAAAATAGAAAAAACATTAGAAAAGAATTAGTGGAGTTTAAAAAGAATAGACGAGTATCAATAGGACCATATGCAACTTTTTATTTTGAGAGTTTTGAAACAATGCTAGCTCAAGTGCAAGAGATGTTGCATATAGAAAAAGGTGGAGATGAACAATTAAAAGATGAATTAAACGCATACAATCCTTTAGTCCCCAAAGGCAAAGAGCTTGTTGCAACTCTAATGTTTGAAATTGACGACCCTATTTTAAGATCTAACTTTTTAGGTAAAGTAGGTGGAATAGAAAAAACTGTTTGTATTGAAATTGGTAAAGAAAAAATTAAAGCAGTTTCGGAAAAGGATGTTGATAGAACCTCAGCAGAAGGAAAAGCATCATCAGTACAATTTTTACATTTTAACTTTTCTGAAGAGCAAATTAAAAAATTTAAAGATTCAAGTAATTTAATTATAATTAAAATTGATCATAATTTGTACAGTCATTCTACAAAGATTTTAAAAGATACAAGAAGCTCATTAGTAAGAGATTTTATTTAATTTTCCCCCACAGAGTATTTTTTAAAATCCATCCTTTGTAGTCCTCTGAAATAATCTTACACCAATTTTTTCGACATTTTTTTATAAGGATTAATCTACCATTCTCAAGTTTTGCTATGGGTTTTGAAAAAATGGTAGATTTTTTATAAAGAATAGAGTTTTTTTTTATATTTATAGCAGATTTTTTTTTTGATAATTGAGAAACATGTATCCATCCAGAATTATTTTCAAAATCTTTTATTTTTCTCCAATTTTCTAATTTATCTATGATTACAACAGGTAAATATTTTTTTTTATAAACTAATTTAATAGGATATTCAAATGATGGCCCTTGTCTTAAATTTACTTCATTATTTTTTAATGTTAAAAAATTATCGCTAGCAAAAGCATTTGTTTGAAAAAACAAATTTAGAAATAAATAAATTAAAAAAATAAGATAATTTTTATTTTCTTTTTCCATTACAATAACAGTCAGATCGTTTATTAAGTTTTACTTTTCTAAATGTAAGTTTTAATCCATCAATAATTAAAATATGTCCACAAAGTGAGTCACCAATCTCAAGAATTTCTTTTATTACCTCATTTGCTTGAATAGTTCCAATTATTCCTCCCATTGTACCTATAACACCATCATATTCACAATTATCGACATCAGGATTTAAAGGGACATCTGGGATAAAACATCTCAAGCAGGGTGATTTTTTTCTACGAAAATTAAAAGTATAAACTTGACCATCAAACTTACTTATAGCTCCAGAAATTAAAATTTTTTTATTTTTTAAGCAGTAGTCATTTATTAGAAAACGGGTGCTAAAATTATCACTACCATCCACTATTAAGCTAAAGTTTTTAGCAATTTGATTTATATTTTTTTTTGATAAATTTTTATAAAATGGCTTAAAATTTAAATCAGGATTTATTTCTTTTAATTTTTTTATGATTGTTGATGACTTCTTCTTTTTTATATCTTTGGTTGTGAAAGCTATTTGTCGAGTAAGATTAGATATGTCAATATGATCTTTATCAACAATTCCAATCGTTCCAACTCCTAAAGCAGCTAAATATATTGCTATTGGTGATCCTAAACCTCCAGCACCAACAATCAAAACACTAGATTTTAAGATTTTTTTTTGTCCAATAAAACCAACTTTTTTTAAAATTAATTGTCTTGAATATCTGTCTATTTGCTTTTTAGAAAATTTCATTCAAAATTATTATTTACCTGTTGATCCAAATCCTTTTTTTCCTCTTAAAGTATTAGGTAAACTTTCCGCTTCTTCTAAATCCATTTTATGGATAGGTACGAGAACCATTTGAGCAACTCTATCTTTATTATTAATAACAAACTCCTTAGAACCATGATTAAAAAGTATTATTTTAATTTCACCTCTGTAATCACTATCAATTGTCCCTGGTGTATTTAAAACAGATATATTATTTTTTGCAGCCAGACCTGATCTAGGTCTTATTTGTATTTCGTATTCTTCAGAAAAAGCAACCGAAAGTCCAGTGGGGACTAAGCATGAGCTTTTTGGCAGTAATTTAATTGGTTGATCTATAAAAGCCATTAAATCTAAGCCAGAAGCGCCTGCTGTTTTGTACGAAGGCGTTTCTACGTCTGGATCTATTTTTTTAATTAATACTTTTACCATTAAATTTTAATTTAACTGGTTGATAACCCTATCAATAATTTCATCTGCGATTGCTGATTTTTTTTTCTTAGAAAGATTTTCATTTTTAATTTTTGTATCCTTATAAAAAATTTCAACTTCGTTAAAATCTGAATCAAAGCCAATAGATTTTTTAGAAACATCATTTGCAATAATCCAATCACAATTTTTTTCTATTAATTTTACTTCTGCATTTTCTTTTAGATCATCTGTTTCTGCAGCAAATCCAATTACAAGTTTCGGTCTTAGTGAATTATGATTTGAAACATAGTGTAAAATATCAACATTTTTTTCTAAAGTTAAATTTAAAAAATCTTCCTTTTTTATCTTTTTTTCTTTTTTTTCTTTAATTTTAAAGTCTGATACAGCTGCAGAAAATATAGCAACATCAACCGGCAAGTTATCTTGTACAGCTTCAAACATTTGCTTTGCAGTTTCCACTTTTATTAAATTCACGTTTTTGTTTATTTCTAAATTACTGGGTCCAGATATAAGTGTAGTTTCAAAACCTTTTTTGGACAAAGATTTTGCTATTTCGAATCCTTGTTTGCCACTTGATCTATTGCTTATAAATCTAACAGGGTCAATATATTCATGCGTAGGTCCAGCTGTAATTAAAACTTTAAATTTTTTATTTGTTTTTAAATTTGAAAAATAATTCTCAATTTCAGTAATTATTTTATTTGGCTCTGTCATTTTTCCTTCACCATATTCTCCACACGCCATATCACCAATTTCTGGTCCAATTATTTTATAATTAAAACTTTTTAGCTTACTAAGATTTTCTTTAGTTGACGAATGTTCCCACATCCTAACATTCATAGCTGGTGTTAAAAAAATATCTTTGTCTGAAGCGAGGATTACGGTTGAGGCTAAGTCATTGGCTGATCCATTGCTTAATTTTGAAATAGTGTTAGCTGTTATTGGCGCAACAAGAATTACATCAGCCCATCTAGAAAGTGAAATATGATTCATTTCTGCTTCATTTTCAGCACTAAATAAGTCATCATACACTTTATCTTGAGAGAGAGATGCAATAGATAATGGTGTAACAAATTCTTTTGCACTTTCTGTTAAAATTGTTTTAACCTCAGCACCTTTTTTTTTCAATAGTCTGATTAATTCTAAACTTTTATATGCTGAAATTCCCCCGCAAATAATAAGAAGTATTTTTTTTTCTATTAAATTGTTCATATACTTAATATTAGAATACTATGAGCACAAAAATTACAAGTATTAAAACTCCACCTATCATTTTATTTCTTATTAACTCTAGTTTTAATTCTTCTTCTCTTAAACTATTATTTTTTAACATGTTAGGATTGAACTTGCCTTCAGCTATTAAAGACATTACATCATTTGCTTTATCCATAATAATAGGTAGTTCTGGTAACCTTTTAAGAACCTCAGAAGCTTCACCAACCACTTCTTCAATTTTATTTACCGGATTTTTAATTTTTTTTAACCAATCTTCTAGTATTGGTCTTGAAACATTCCAAATATTTGTATCAGGATCTAATTTTCTAGCAACACCTTCAACAACCACCATAGTCTTTTGTAAAAGCAACAATTGTATCTGAGTTTCCATATTAAATTTTTCTGTAATTTCAAATAGTTGGCTTAATAATTTACTGCCTGATATATCTTTAACAGATTGGCCAAAAATAGGCTCCCCTATAGAACGTAGAGCTTGAGCAAATTCATCTCTTGAAATTGTTTTTGGAACCAATCCTGCCAGAAAATGTATCTCAGCAACTTTTTTATAATCTCTTTTAATAAAACCATAAAGAATTTCTGCTAAATATTTTTTATTTGTTTTACTTAATCTTCCCATTATTCCAAAATCTACAGGTGATATAAGACCATCTTTTGTCACAAATAGATTTCCTTGGTGCATATCAGCATGAAAAAAACCATCTCTAACTGCATGCCTAAGAAAATGTTGAATTAAATCTTTGGCAATTTTATTGACATCAATATTCATTGATTTAAGTTTCTCAACTTCTCTAATTGAAATACCGTCAATTCTATCTAAACAGAGAATTTTTTTACTTGTTTGATTCCAATAAATTTTTGGAACTTTAAAACCAATATCATTTTTTGTGTTCTCATAAAGTTCAGTTGCAGCGGCAGCTTCAAATCTAAGATCCATTTCTAAATTTGTAATTTCACGAAGTAGTTGCACCACTTCAACTAGTTTTAATCTCTTAGTCTTTTTTACAAAACTTTTAATTATGTATGCTAACAGCATTAATGCGTCTAATTCGTCATTAAAGATTTTTTCAATATTTGGTCTTAATATTTTAATTGCCACATCTTTGTTTTGTCCATTAACATTAATATTAGCAAAGTGAACTTGCGCAATGGAAGCTGCCGCTACTGGCTCTGATATATTTGAAATTTGTTCAAAATTTTCTTTTCCCAATTCTCTTCTTAATATATTTTTTGCAACAAATAAGTCAAAGGCAGGCAACTTGTCTTGTAAACCTTCCAATTCATCCGCCGTTTTAGTCCCAATAATATCTGGTCTAGTAGCTAAAAACTGTCCCAATTTAATAAAAGTAGTTCCCATTCCTTGAAGTGCATCTCGTAAATTTCCTTCTGGAACTGAGTAATTTTTGTCTTTTTTGTTTTTAAAACTAAACCCTATTAAGAAAAAAAAAGCTTTTATAATAAAAGGAGGTGTGTGGATTTTGTAAATTGAATTAATTACCCCAGAGGTTGATAGCTTCCTTGCTATTTTAAACAACATAAAAAATTTTTTAAACATTCTAAACTTTCCAAGCAGAATGTATTGCGGCAATTCCACCATTTAAATTTTTAAAGGTAACATTTTTAAAATTCTGTTTTTCAATTATTTTTAAAAAATCTTCTTGGTTATAAAATTTTTCAATACTACTGACTAAATACTCGTATGGTTCAGATTTACCTACAATTATTTTTCCTATCGTAGGTAAAGATTTTGAATAAAGCTTATAAAATTGATTTAAAAGATCATTTTGAACTTTTGAAAATTCTAGACATAAAAATCTACCACCAGGTTTTAAAACCCTATAAGCTTCATGGAGTGCTTTATTTATATTACTAAAATTTCTAATCCCAAAACTAATAGTATAATAGTCAAAATAATTATCTTTAAAGGGAAGTTTTTCTCCATCATTGCAAAACCATTTCATGCTACTAGATCTATAATTTTTTTTTTTACTAATATTAAGCATTCCTTGATTCTCATCTACACAATATGCAAAACTTTCAAATTGAACTTTTTTTAAAAATAATTTTGCTATATCACCTGTTCCAGAAGCAACATCAATAAGTTTAGTGTTTCTTTGGGGGTTTAAAGAATCAATAAACTTTTTTTTCCATATTCGATGGACGCCTAAAGACATTAAATCGTTCATAATATCGTATTTATCGAAAACATCTTTAAATACTTTTGTTACAAATCTTTCGTTATTTGTATGATAGGATTTCATTTAAATTAATAGATCATATGTTAAGTTTTTTCACAATATATAATTTGTCATGCCAGAACTTCCAGAAGTAGAAATTATCAAAAGATCTTTATTAAAAATGGTGATTAAAGCAAAAATAATTGATATTAAAATTAATAATAAAAATTTACGCTATAAAATACCTAATAATTTTTCTTCCTCTTTAATAGGCGAAAAAATATTAAAAATCAAAAGAAGGTCTAAATACTTAATTTTTTGTTTTAAAAAAAAAATACTTTTAGTTCATCTTGGAATGAGTGGAAAAATATTTATTATAAGAAAAAATTATAGCACATCATTTAAAAAAACTTTTTATCATAATATAAATATACTAGAAAAACATAACCATATATATTTTAAGTTAAATAATGGATTTTATATAATATATAATGATGTTAGAAGATTTGGCTTTTTAAAATTATATAAAAATACTAAAATAAAACAAATTCCATTCTTATCAAAACTTGGTATAGAGCCGTTTAACAAGAAATTTAATCAAAAATACTTTCAAAAATTTATATCAGACAGAAAAAAAAATATAAAAAATTTATTATTAGATCAGACTTTTGTCAGTGGACTTGGAAATATTTATGCAAATGAAGTTTTGTTTGAATCAAAAATTAGTCCTTTAAGAGGTTGCAAAAATTTAAGCAAAAATGAAATTCGAATAATAATAAAAAATATTAAGAAAATTTTAAAGTTATCAATTTCTAAAGGTGGATCATCCATCAAGGATTTTAAAGATACGAAAGGAATAAGTGGCAAATTTCAACAGTTCTTTAAGGTATACGGAAGACAAAATAAAAATTGTTCACGTGTAACGTGTAATAACAAAATTAAAAAAATAAAAATATCTAATAGATCTTCATATTATTGTAGTGAGTGTCAAAGTTAAATTGTATTGACCGAGATAAAGCAAAAAGATATATAATCACAATCTTAATGCCAAATACAAAATCAGCGATAAGACGCGTAAATAAAACACAAAAGCAAACTTTCAAAAATAAATTGAGAAAGAGTAAATATAAATCTGTAGTAAAAAAAATGCAAGATTACATTGACTCAGGAAAATTGAGCGAAGCTAAAAAATTTTTACCAAAATTCCACTCACAATTGATGAAGGTTGCAAAAACTGGGGTAATTAACAAAAAAACAGCTTCAAGAAAAATTTCTAGACTTACTAAAAAAATAGTTAGTATAAAAAAAAAAATATAGTCAATTAGCAGTTGATTAATCCAAAATTCAATTTTTAAACCAACTAAATAAAGATTTTTTTTTTATATAAAATCAACATGTAGTTGTAGTTAAAGTAGTCACAGTTGTATTATAAAAAAAAAAATTATTTTTTTTGACACAACCTAAAAAAATTTTCTTAATACAACTAAAAAACATTGCAAGCTGACAAAAAAAAAAATAGAACTGTCTAATCCAAAAAAAATTTTATGAATAAAGTTCTGTTAAACAAAAATGTTGAAGTATCTTTAGCAAAAGAAGAGAACCTTCTTAATTGGAATCAGTTACTTGATAAATTTAAACAAAATTTTGGAAATGATATTTATGAAAGTTGGATCAAAAATTTAAGTTTTAAAAAAGAATTTAATCATTATGTTGTTTTGTCCGCGCCCACAAGATTTGTGAGAGACTGGATAGTTTCAAGATATGCAGATAAAATTCTTGATGTTATAAAAACATTTAAAAAAAGCATTGAAAGAATAGAATTTACAATTGAAGGTAATCAGGACCAACCAGAAAAATCTGAATTTCCTAATAGAAAGCACATAATACCTATCGAAAATTCGTTATCAAATTACAGTAGATTTAATCCAAATAACAGATTTGATAATTTTATGGTAGGAGAAAGTAATGAACTTGCTTATACGGCTGCAAGGAAAGTATGTGGTCAATCTTCACACTACAACCCACTGTTTATTTATAGCTCTGTTGGTATGGGAAAGACACATCTACTAAATGCAATAGGTTTAGAAATTGATAGCAGCAAAAAAGTAATGTTTATTTCAGCCGAAAGGTTTATGTACCATTTTATAAGATCAATAAAGAGCAATGAAATGGTTAAATTTAAAGATTTTTTTAGAATGGCAAATGTTTTTATAATTGATGATATTCAGTTTGTAAGTGGCAAAGAAGCTATGCAAGAAGAGTTTTTTCATACATTTAATGCTTTGATAGAAAGAGGTTCTCAAGTGGTAATATCGTCAAGCAAACCACCATCTGGGCTTGATAGAACACAGGAGAGAATAAAATCGAGAATGTCAGGTGGACTAGTGATTGATATCCAACCTCCTGATACGGATTTAAAAATTAAAATTCTAAAAAATAAATTTGAAGAAATTAAGATAAATTTTAAAGAAAATTATAATTTGGATCATGATGTTTTTGAATTCCTAGCTTTTGAAATTACGTCGAGCATTAGAGAGTTGGTGGGTGCCTTAAATAGAATTTTAGCTTTTAGCAAAGCTAATACAAAATCACCAACAATTTATGAATGTAAAAAAATTTTAAAAGATTTTATTAACTCCAATAGTAAATCTATTACTGTAGAGTCTATTCAAAATTTAGTTGCTACTTATTTTAACCTTAATCTTCAAGAAATGCTTTCACCAAGAAGATCCAGATCTCTAGCTAGGCCAAGACAAATAGCAATGTATTTAGCAAAGCAACATACTACAAATTCATTACCAGAGATTGGCCGGAAATTCTCCAATAGAGATCATACAACAGTGATTCATGCTGTTAAAAAAATAGACGAATTGATTAAAAATGATAATGGAATTAGGCAAAATGTAATGGAGTTAAAAAAGAAATTTCTTTAAAGTTTAAGATGGAATTTACAATAAACAGAGATATTTTTTTAAAAGCATTGGGTCGTGCGAATGGAATTATAGAAAGAAAAACAACGTTTCCCATTTTGTCAAACGTATTAATAGAAGCCAAAGATTCAAAGATAAAAATTACAGCAACAGATCTAGATATAATTTATTTTGAAGAAGTTCTGCCGGAAGAATTAAAAAAAGAAGGTTCAACTACTACTTCAGGTAGTATACTTTATGATATATTAAGAAAGCTTAAATCAAATGCAAAAGTTGAATTATCTCTTCAAAATTTGAACAAAATAAAATTAGTTTCAGAAAATTCAAAATTTAATCTACTATGCTTACCACCAGATAATTTTCCTTTGTCTGAGGAAAATATTAATCAAGAAAATTTTGAAGTTCCTACTCAAAAACTACTAAAACTTTTAAATAAAACAAAAATTTCTATTTCCAATGATGAAACTAGACATTATTTAAATGGAATTTATCTTCATAAAACAAAATTAGAAAACAAATCATTTTTATGTGGAGTTGCAACTGATAGTCATAGACTTTCATCCAGCAGTCTTGAAATTGATCCTAGTATTAATATTGAACCTATTATTTTACCAAGAAAAACTATTTTTCAATTAATTTCTTTATTAGAAGAAAATGCTAGTGTAATCAAAATATCAAATAATAAGTCAAAAATTAAATTTGAAATGAATAAAAGTGTATTAATTTCCAAAGTGATTGATGGAAGATTTCCTGATTATACTAAAGTTATACCAAAAGGTAATGATAAAATTTTACAAATAAAATTAGACGATTTTAAAAATTCTATTGATAGAGTCACTACTGTTTCTTCTGATAAAAAGGAAGGGTTAAAAATGATCATAACAAAAGACACAGTCCAATTATCAGTTAATAATCCAAGTAGCGGCGAAGGTAGTGAGAATATAGATGGAAAATTTAATTCGAATGACTTAAACATAAGTTTTAACAGCAGGTATTTGACTGATATTGTTTCTCAAATTGAGAATGAATTTGTTATTATAAATTTAAAAGATGCGGGTTCCCCTGTATTGATCAATGATATTTCGGATAAAAATAGTTTTCATGTTGTTATGCCAATGAAAATTTGACTTTTTTTGTTTAAATATAAAAATAGATTATTTTTATATTTTTCATTAAGTTACCATTCAATACCAACGATAATTTGAGCAATACATTTGTTGAAGATGTAATTAATTAAAAAAAAGTGTTAAAATAAGACAATTATTTCACAATTATGACTAAACAAAAACTAGAAGACAAATCAAAATATAGCGCCGATTCTATAAAAGTACTTAAAGGTTTAGAGGCGGTTAGAAAAAGACCAGGCATGTATATCGGTGATACTGATGATGGTACTGGATTACATCATATGGTTTATGAAGTGGTAGATAATTCAATAGATGAAGCTCTAGCTGGTCATTGTAAAAATATTAAAATCGTAATCCACTCAAATAATTCAGTTTCTGTTGAAGATGATGGTAGAGGTATTCCAATAGATTTACATAAAGGAGAAAAAAAATCAGCCGCAGAAGTTATTATGACACAACTTCATGCTGGAGGTAAATTCGATCACGATTCGTATAAAGTTTCAGGAGGACTTCATGGAGTAGGTGTATCAGTAGTAAATGCCTTATCAGAAAAATTATCCTTAAATATATTTAGAGATAAAAAAGAATATTTTATTGAATTTAAAAATGGTGAAGCTGTTTCCAACCTCAAACCTGTGGGGAAAACAAATAAAACAGGAACATTAATCAATTTTCTTCCATCAAAAGCAATTTTTTCTTCAACACAATTTAGTTCATTGATATTACAAAAAAGAATGAGAGAACTTGCTTTTTTAAATAAAGGTTTAGTTATACTTTTGGTAGATAAAACTGGAAAAAAGGAAAAAGAATATAAAAACAAATATGATGGAGGAATACAAGAATTTGTTGAATTTCTAGATATTAAAAAAAAAGCATTAATTAATAAAAATGATGCTAATTTATTTAAAAAACCAATTTATATTTCTGGAGAAAAAAATAATGTTGCAGTTGAATGTTCATTAAAATGGAACGCAGGATATTCAGAAGATATGCTACCGTTTACAAATAACATTCATCAAAAAGATGGAGGCACACATTTGTTGGGTTTTAGAAGTGCCTTAACTAGAGTAATTAATAAATATGCTGCAAGCACCAATCTTTTAAAAAAAAATAAAATTACTTTGTCAGGTGATGATGCGAGAGAAGGATTAACCGGCGTACTGTCAGTAAAAATACCTGATCCAAAATTCTCTTCACAAACGAAAGATAAATTAGTTTCTTCTGAAATAAGATTTATCGTAGAATCAATAATTAACGAAAAACTATCTACTTGGTTTGACCAAAATCCAGGAATTATAAAAATATTGCTTTTAAAGGTTGTTCAGGCAGCAGTCGCAAGAGATGTTGCGCGAAAAGCACGCGAGAACGTAAGAAGAAAAGGTTCTTTGGAATTATCGGGTCTTCCTGGCAAACTTGCTGATTGTCAAATAGGCAAATCAGAAGGAACAGAATTATTTATAGTTGAGGGAGACTCAGCTGGCGGTTCTGCTAAACAGGGTAGAAATAGAGAGTACCAGGCTGTACTACCTCTAAGAGGTAAAATACTTAATACTTATATTGATACAAATATTTCTAAAAGAAAAAATGGAAATGGCCAAGATTTACAGACCAAAGCTCTTTCTAAAATGATGTCATCGAACGAAATAGTAACGTTGATTAATGCTCTTGGCACAGGGTCCAAGGATTTTAATATTGAAAATTTACGATATGAAAAAATTATCATTATGACAGATGCTGATGTTGATGGATCTCATATTAGAACTTTATTGTTAACTTTACTTAATAACCATCCTTTTCATGAACTTATAGAGAAGAAACATGTTTATCTAGCCCAACCCCCGCTTTATAAGATTACTAAAGGATCAAAAAGTTATTATATAAAAGATGATAAAGAGTTAGAAAATTTCTTTATAAAAAATTCTGAAAAAACCAAAGTTTCTGTAAAGAGAAATACTAAAGAATTTAATAAATTTATTGAAAAAGAAAAAAGCAAAATTAAAATTCAAAGATTTAAAGGTTTGGGTGAAATGAACCCTGAAGAATTATGGCAGACGACATTAGATCCTGAATATCGTACTTTATTACAAGTACAATATTCGAACAATACAAAGGCAAAATCAAAAAAAGACCAAGATCTTATTCAGATACTTATGGGAGATGAAGTTGCTCCAAGAAAAGATTTTATAATTAATCGAGCTTTAGATGTTTCAAATTTAGATATATAATTTTCGAATGAAATTTTCGGAAGTTTTTACATCAAAGGACAGTATACAATTAGATAAAAAAACTTTAGTTATTCTTCGTTGGCTAGCTCTAACAGGACAATTTCTGACGATAAGCTTTGTTTATTTTATTCTTAATTTTAAAATATACTTTTTTTACTGCTCACTAATTATTTTTGTTGGAGCTCTAACTAATTTTTATTTACAATTTAAAGTTAAAGTTAATCAACTAAATAGTTCAACTTCCACAATTTTTTTATTTTACGATGTTTTCCAATTAGCTTTTCTTCTGTATTTGAATGGAGGAATTACAAATCCATTCGTAATTTTGTTAGTTGTGCCAGCGATAGTAGCATCAACTTTTTTGACTTTAAAAAACACAATCAATTTATCTATTACAACAATAATTATTCTTATTATTTTAACAATTAATCACTATCCCTTACCACATTCAGGTGAATTACATTTTCATGTTCCAAATTATTATTTATTTGCGATACCAATTTCAATAATAATAGGTCTAATTTTTTTAACATACTTTGGAGCCAGATTTGGAATAGAATCTAGAAAACGGAGTGAAGCACTAAATAAACTAGAATTAATTCTAGCGAAAGAACATGAATTGGAATCTATAGGTTTGCAAGCTGCCGCGGCTGCACACTCTTTAGGAACACCACTATCTACAATCACTGTAGTTTCTAGGGAACTGCAAAAAGAAATAGGAAAAGATCCTAAATACTCAAAAGATATCGACTTATTAATATCGCAAACAAAGAGATGCTCTGATATCTTAAAAAATCTCTCTCAAGATCAACTTAAAGAGGATAGTTTTTTAACTGACATTAAAATTGAAGATTTATTAAATGAAATTATCAGATCGTTTTCTGAAATTTCTAATAAAAAGTTAATATTAGATAATAAAAATAACAAAAGTAATCCTAAAATCGAAAAAACATTAGAGATAACATACGGATTAAGAAATTTTATTGGGAACGCAGTTAAGTATAGTAATTCATTAGTTAAAATAACTTTAGAAAGCAATGATGCTATTACCAAAGTTCAGATATCAGATGATGGACCTGGATTTAATGAAGATATTATTGATGTATTAGGTGAACCTTATATAAGATCTAAAGATAAAATGATTAATTCTAAATCTGGATTGGGTTTAGGAACATTTATAGGAAAAACACTTTTAGAAAGAATGAAAGCCAAAGTAGTTTTTGGCAAAAGCCCAACAACTAATGGCGCAATGGTAACTGTAAGCTGGCAAACTAGCAGCTTAGTTTCTATTTAGTTTTTTTAAATTCAAAAGAATATGCAATTATTTTATATGCAAGCTTGGCTACCAAAAAATTATAAGAATTAAATCCTTTAATCGGAGATAATTCATTAATATCAGCTCCAACAATATTAGAGTTTTTTGCTGCAATTTTAATTATATTTAAAGTCTCATCCCATAATAAACCTCCTGGTTCTGGAGTGCCTGTTGCAGGCATAATACTTGAGTCTAGTCCATCAACATCGAAAGTTAAATATACAGTTTTGTTTTTAATTAATTTCTTAAATTTATTTAAATTCCAATTTAATTTATCTTTTGCCCAAAAAATATTTATTCTAGAAGAATTTTTTTTTAAATATGGGACTTCACTTCTAGAAATATTCCTTATTCCAAATGAAATAACAGATACATTTTTATGATCTAAACATCTTTTAATTGCAGAAGCATGGGAAAATTTTTGGCCATTATAGCTTTCTCTCAAATCTGCATGTGCATCAAAATGCAATAAACATAATTTTTTATATCTATTAACAAATGGAGCAATACATCCTGGAGTTATCGAGTGTTCACCACCAAATGTAATTGGAAAAAGTTTTTTATTTAAAATTTCCTCATTTACACTGGACATTTTTTTTAGGGCTTTTTCAATATTTTTTTCAATTTTAAATGGTTTTAAAGTTTTTATTCCAATTTTCTTATAAGGCTCACAATTTAATTCTTCATCATATAATTCAACTTGATATGAAGCTTTGATTATTTCTTTTGGACCATTTTTAGTACCACCACCGTAACTTACAGTTTTTTCTAGACCAAAAGGAACAACAACTACTTTTTCTTTAAAAGTAAATTTATTATCAATTCCAAGAAAGCCTTTTTTATTTGGTAAATATTTCACTTTTAACCAAATATATTTGAAAAATTTTTGAGTTTTCTTTGCTCCCAATGCTTACGATGGTAAGCATCACTAGCTATTAGTGGAAGAACACTAGTTGCTTCAGCAAAAACCATTTGTTCTTTTGAAACATCAACCTTACCCCATGAGCTTGCTTCTTTGAGCGTTGAGCTGCTACAAGCACCATCTCTGGTGTCAGCAACAGTAATTTGCACTGCGTATTTATGCATATCTACTTTTTTGCCTAAAAGTTCTGCACAAACTACAGTATCCTGCACAAAGTTTTTTGGCACACCACCACCAATCATAAGAAGTCCTGAAGATTTAGACTTTATTTTTATTTCAGTTAATTCTCTGAATTCTCTAATTGAATCTATAGTTAAACATTTTTTAGGATTTTTTTCTTGATGCATAACCAGCCCAAATCCAGCACTAGAATCTGTAAAAGCGGGACAAAAAATTGGGACGTTGTTATCGTGGGCAGTTTCAATCAATGAGCCTTTCTTTTTTGAATTAGTTTTTAAATATTTTCCCATTTCTTTTATAAATTCTCTAGATGTATAAGGTCTAGGTTCTAGCAAATCTGCTATATCACAAATAGTTTTATCGCAAGCCTGAAGTTCCTCTTCATCGATGTAAGTGTCATATATGCGATCTATATAGTTTTCTCTTAATTGAGAATCATCTTGAAACTGCGATCCTTGGTAATGTCTAAACCCTAATGCTTCAAAAAAATCCATATCAATAATTGAAGCTCCAGTAGCGACTACCACGTCTATCATTTTGTATTTTATCATATCAGAGTATATCTTCATACAACCTGCCGCTGATGTTGATCCTGCAAGTGTTAAAAAAGTTGTGCAATTTTTATCAGATAACATTTCATTAAAAATAGCAGAAGCTCTAGCAGTGTCCCTTGATGTAAAAGACATTTTGTCCATTGAGTCAATTATTTTCCTAGAGTCAAACGATGTTATATCAATATGTTCTACAGGTTTTTTTAAAAAGGTCTTTTTGTTATGACCTAAATTAGAATTTTTTGGATTATTCATTTAAGCAACTAGGTAACTAGAAGTACTATCTTTTTCATACATGGACATTATAGGTTTATCATGAACTTCAAAAATTTTATCAGAATAAAATCCGTTAAACTTAGTTCTAAAAGTTAGCGCATATGCACCAAGCTGTCCAACTTCTATGTAATCACCTTCCTTTAAATTATTCGGCAAGACAAAAGGGCCTTTCATAAAATCTGCACTGTCACAAGTGGGTCCGTATAAACTAAAAGAAGTTAATTTTTTAGAAGTCATTCTACCATTAGATATCATTCTTGTAGGAAGAACAAAGTTTAATACTCCTGCATCAAATAAACTTCCATAAGTTCCATCATTAATATAAATTTTTTGTTTTTTTCTAAGAACCACTTTAACTATTGACGATCCACTTTCAGCAACAAGAGCTCTACCAGGTTCACATAATAATTCAGGTTTATTTTCTAATTTTAAGTTATCAAAAGCTTTTTTAATTTCACTCATATAATTTTCTAATGGTTGAGGGTTTAAATCTGGATAAATGGATGGAAATCCTCCGCCCACATTTATAATATCTGGAATTATTTTAGTTTTTTTAATTATATTTCCAACTTCACGAATTCCTTTAGAGTATGAAATAGGATGCATGCATTGAGATCCTACATGAAAACTTAAACCAACTTTTTTAGCATGAGCTTTGGCAAGTCTTAACAAACCCAAGGCTTCACCAGGGAGTGCACCGAATTTTTGTGATAAATCAATTTCCGCATGTTCATTTGAAATTGAAATTCTAATATAAAGAGTTAAATCTTTAGCACCTTTTGTAGCTTCAATAATTTTTTGAAGCTCTTCTTTTGTATCTAATGCAAAGTCACGAATATTATAATTATTATAAGCTTCCTCAATATGCTCACGGCTTTTTACTGTATTCATATAGTAAGGCCTTGCTTTTGGAAGCATTCTTTTAATAAGCTTAATCTCGTTAATCGAAGCTACATCGAATCGACTAATTCCGTTTTCAGAAATACACCTAATAACTTTCTCATTAGGATTAGTTTTTACAGCGTATAATATATTTCCAGGAAAACTGTTTCTAAACCAGCCACATGCTGATTTTATCGAATCAGGTCTTATGCAATAAATTGGTTCTACTGGTCTAATAGTGTTAACTAGCTCGTCAACAGAATTAAATTTTTGCATCTCATGTATCCTTTTTTTGTTACACAAAAAATTTATAAAAAATGCTCTTAAACTTTTTTTATAGAAATAGTGAGTAATGTAAAGAAAAAATTTTCAATGTTGAAAACTTATTTTTTGACCCTATATACTATTAATAGTTAAATTTTATAATTTAAAAAAATGAGAACAGAAGAAGAAAAAAAAATGCAAAAAATCACCGATTTCCCTGATAAAACGCTATTAATTATTGATGATGATAACCCTTTGAGAGATAGATTGGCCAGGGCAATGGAAAAAAAAGGCTTTAAAGTTGTTCAGGCTGACAGCGTCAAAACGGGTATAATCCAGGCTCAAAATGTACCCCCAGCGTTTGCAGTGGTTGATTTACGTCTTGGTGATGGCAGTGGATTAGAAGTGGTAAAAGAGATTCATAGACTAAAAAAAGATAGCAGGGTCGTGATGCTTACTGGATATGGAAACATACCTACCACAGTAGCAGCAGTTAAAGCTGGAGCCATTGATTACATACCTAAACCTGCTGACGCAGATGATGTAGAGAATGCCCTGTTAGCTTCTCCAGAGTCCAAAGCTATTCCACCAGAAAATCCAATGTCAGCTGATAGAGTTAAATGGGAACACATTCATCGTGTCTTTGAATTATGTAATAGAAATGTTTCTGAAACAGCACGTAGACTCAAAATGCACAGAAGAACCCTGCAAAGAATTCTTTCAAAAAGATCTCCTAAGTAATTTTTATTAATTTTTTTATTTTTAATAAAGTTGGTATTAAGAGTAACAACAGTAAAATTTTAAATAACTCTGCTAGTAAAAATGGCTGAGCACCAAATTTAAATATTGGTTTATCCCATCCAATTAATATACCCAACCAAATTAAACCAAAAAAATAAATAGTACTTACAGAAAAAATTAATTTTAAAAAAGAATTTATTAATCCTTTGTCATATTTAAAAAAACCAGAAAAATAGACGGCAACTAAAAATCCAATCAAATAACCCATTGTTGGTCCAATAAAGTAAATTATGCCAATTCCTTTCTCTGGAGAATTTGCAAATACAGGTAAACCAATTATTCCTTCGAATAAATAGAGCGCTACAGTAGCTAGGCCCATTCGATATCCTAGAGTAATGCCAATGAGCAATATTACAAAAGTTTGCATTGTCATTGGAACTGGATAAAAAGGAATTTTTACTTTAGCAGAGATTGTAATAATAATCGATCCAATTATTGTTATTAATACTAACTTAACAATATTTTCTATTTTAGATTTTTTATCTATAGCTTCCATCTGATTCACAATACAACTTTTATTAAATAAATCTAGCTTTTTGTAAGATCAATAAAGACATCTTCCAAATTTCCTTCATTGGTTGAAATATCATATATTTCCATATCAGCCTCTTTTACTTTATTTATTATTTCGTCAATTTTATGTTTATTTTTTTCATAAGATACGATTATTTCGTTTTCTGAATTATATGTAAATTTAATTCCTTTTAGATTATTTGAATTAATCTTATTTATTTTTTGAACTTTAAAAGTGATTTTTTTAGTTTTTATGTTATGTAATAAATTTTTTGTTGTATCTAACTTAATTAAATTACCTTTATTTATAATTGCAATTTTGTTGCACATTTTTTCAGCTTCGTGCATCAAATGTGTAGTCAAAATTATTGTTACTCCTTGTCTATTAAGTTCTTTTACATTATTCCATAAGTTTTGGCGTAGTTGAACATCAACACCTGCAGTTGGTTCATCTAGCACTAGAATAGGTGGTCTATGTACCATTGCTTTAGCAATTAATAATCTTCTCTTCATTCCACCAGAAAGGCTTCTCGCATAAGAATTTGCTTGTTTTTCTAAAGAGACCATCTTTAATATTGTATCTGTTATTCTGTCTGCTTTTTTTATTCCATACAAACCAGCTTGTAGTTCCAAAAGTTTTCTTGGACTAAAGAAAGCATCAAGATTTACTTCTTGTGGTACAATTCCTATAGAAGACCTAACTTGTCTTGAATTTTTATCTAAATCATAACCCCAAACATTAACACTGCCAGAATCTTTGGTTACAGTTCCAGCAAGAATATTTAAAATAGTAGTTTTTCCAGCACCATTTGGGCCAAGAAGTCCAAAAATTTCACCAACTTTCACTTCTAAGTTTAAATTATTTAATGCTTTAACCTCTTGAGGTGAATTTTTTGAATAAATTTTAGTTAATTTTTCAACTTTTATTGCGTTTTTTATATCCATAAATTATTTAACTTTTATATATACATAACAATAATTAAAATAGGTTAATATTATTCTATGAATTCAATAAAAAAAACTGATCATTTTTACCTTATAGACGGATCGGGATATATTTTCAGAGCATATTATGCTTTACCACCGCTTTCGAGAAAAAGTGATGGCCTACCTACAGGTGCGGTTAGTGGGTTTTGTTCAATGCTATTTAAACTATTAGAAGATTCGAGGTCTGACGATTCAATCTATAGACCAACCCACTTTGCAGTAATATTTGATTCTGCTAGAAAAACTTTTAGAAATAATATTTATAGCGAATATAAAGCGAATAGATCAGAGGCTCCTGAAGATTTAGTCCCACAGTTTGAATATATTAGAAAATCAGTTAAAGCATTTAATTTACCATCTATAGAACTAATTAATTATGAAGCAGATGATTTAATAGCGACTTATTCAAAACAAATTATAGAAAAGGGAGCTAAAGTAACTGTAATTTCATCTGATAAAGATTTGATGCAATTAGTTTCAGACAGAGTCAGATTATACGATCCAATGAAAAGCAAAGTATTGGGAGAAAAAGAAGTTATAGAAAAATTTGGGGTTAAACCTAATCAGGTTGTGGATGTTCAATCATTAGCTGGAGATTCATCCGACAACGTCCCAGGCGTTCCTGGCATAGGCATAAAGACGGCTTCAGAACTTATAAATAAATATAAAACTTTAGATGTTTTGTTAAAAAAAGCTGATGAAATTCCACAAAAAAGAAGAAGAGAAACTTTGCTAGAAAATAAAGATAAAGCTATTTTGAGCAGAAAGTTAGTTACACTCAAGGATGATGTTCCAGTCAAAGATGATTTAAGCAGTTTTATATTGAAAGCAGTACAAAAAGAAAAACTTTATGATTTTTTAAGAGACATGGAGTTTAATAAATTATTAAGTAGAGTTATAAGCTTTTACGGAGAATCAGATAAAAAAAATAATAAAGTAGAAAAAAAAAATATACAAAAAGAAAAAATTGATACAAAAATTTATGAGAGTATCACCTGTGAAAAAGATTTAGAGAAATGGTTAAATATCTTAAATGAACAGTCTGTAATTGCAGTTGATACTGAAACCTCATCTTTGAACCCATTAGAGGCAGATCTTGTCGGCATCTCATTTAGTTATTCATCTAATAAAGCTTGTTATATACCATTAGCATATAAAAAAATTAAAGGTCTAAAAAAAGAATTCGTAATAAAAAAAATTAAACCAATATTAGAAGATTTTAGTATAAAAAAAGTTGGTCAAAATATTAAGTTTGATTTTATTGTACTTGAGCAAAATGGAATTACAATTAACTGTATCGAGGATACAATGTTAATTTCTTATACACTAGATGCTGGCACTAATAGACATAATTTAGATACATTATCTGAGATTCATTTAAACCACAAAACAATCTCTTATAAAGATTTAGTTGGTAGTGGAAAAAATAAACTAAATTTTTATGATGTAGAATTAGAAAAAGCTACTGAATATGCAGCAGAAGATGCGGACGTTACATTAAGACTTTATAATCATTTGATACAGAGACTTGACGAAGAAAAATTAAATAAAATTTATGAGATTTTTGAAAAACCGATGGTACCAATACTTGCAAAATTAGAATTTAATGGCATCAAAGTCGACGATCTTTATTTAAAAAAACTCTCCAAAAATTTTGAAGGTAAGTTAAAAAAAATAGAAAAAGAAGTTTATAAAATAGCTGGCAAAGAGTTTAATATTGCTTCTCCAAAACAACTTGGGGAAATCATTTATAATGAGCTTAAGATTGCTAAATTAAAAAAAACAAAGAAAGGTAGTCTAGCAACTAATGCAAATATACTTGAAGATCTTGCTCTTACAGGACATAAATTTCCAAAATTAATACTTGAATGGAGGCAAGTGTCAAAATTAAAAAATACTTATTCAGATGCGTTGCAGGATCATATAAATAAAAAAACGAAGAGAGTTCACACTTCATTTTTGCTGGCAGCTACTAATACAGGTAGGTTAGCTTCTAGCAATCCAAATTTACAAAATATTCCTATTAAATCAGAAGAAGGAAGAGAAATAAGAAAAGCTTTTATCGCTGATAAAAAAAATATTTTGATTTCTGCTGATTATAACCAAATAGAAATGAGAATTTTAGCTGATATAGCTGATGTAAAAGAATTAAAAAAAGCATTTAAAAATAATGAGGACATCCATAGCTTAACTGCAAGTCAGGTATTTAATGTATCAATCGATAAAGTTAACGACGATCTTCGAAGAAAAGCTAAGACAATTAATTTTGGTATTATTTATGGCATTACCCAATACGGCTTAGCTAAGCAAATATCCGTATCAAATCAAGAAGCTTTAGATTTTATTAATTCATATTTTAAAAAATTTCCTGAAATAAAAGATTATATGAATTCAACAATGCAAACTTGCAGAAAGTTAGGTTACGTCACTAATATTTTTGGCAGAAGAATTCATCTCAGGGGTATTAATGATAAAAATTTTAGCATTAGAAGTTTTCAAGAAAGAGCAGCAATAAATGCACCAATTCAAGGTTCGGCAGCGGACATTATTAGATTGGCTATGATAAAAATAGATAAACTGATTAAAGAGGACAATAATAAATTAAAAGCAAAAATGTTACTGCAAATACATGACGAACTTATTTTTGAATGCCTAGAGGAAGATAAAGCTTATATAAAAAAAACAGTCAAAGATGCAATGATGTCAGTTTCAAGCTCAGAACATCATATGTTTTCAATCCCACTGGTTGTTAATGTAAATTCAGGATACAACTGGGATGAAGCACATTAATATTGCTTATACTTGCCCAATTTGTGACAATTTAGTATTTTTATATAAGACATATTTTAAATTATGACTCATACAATTGCTTTAGTAGATGATGATCGAAATATACTTACTAGTATAAGTATGGCGTTAGAAAATGAAGGTTTTATCGTTCAAACTTATATTGATGCTGAAAATGCATTAGTTGGTATAAGTAGAAATCCCCCAGATTTAGCAGTCATAGATATTAAAATGCCCAGGATGGACGGTGAAGAATTACTTAAAAGATTAAGAAAAAAAACTACAATTCCAATATTATTTTTAACCTCCAAAGACGATGAAGTAGATGAATTGTTAGGCTTAAAGCTTGGGGCAGATGATTTCATAAAAAAATCAGGAGGATTTTCAATGAAGGTTTTAATTGAAAGAATAAGAGTGCAACTAAGAAAAAAAACAGACAATATAGATGATTCAAAAAGTTTAATTAAACATGGAAAACTTGTGCTAGATCCTTCCCAGCTAGAGTGCGCTTGGAATGGACAACCCCTCCCAGAAAAGCTTACTACAACGGAATTTCTAATTGTTAAAGAGTTAGCGAAAAGACCTGGCGTAATCAAAGAGAGGGCCCAGCTAATGGACATAGCTTATAAGGATAATAACGATATAGAAGATAGAACTATAGATAGCCACGTCAAAAGAATAAGAAAAAAATTTAAAAAAGTGGACCAAAATTTTTCAGCAATTGAAACAAGGTATGGAAGCGGATATAGGTGGAACATTAGTTAATGAAATCTAATTTTTTTAGCTCTAGCTCTATCCTAAAAAAATTTTTAGTTTTTAATTTAATTGTTTTTTTAGTATTAGGTATTTTTACTTATTTGTACCTTGATGCTATAAAACCAAGTTTAGTTAAAAATCGATCTAACCACCATGCAAAAATTATAAATAACACAACCGATCACATTAATAGATTAAAAATTATATTCACAAAAGAAAATGCTACAAAATTTTTATTAGATGCAAGATTTTTATTTCAAAATTTAGATCGTGTTCAACTGTATGATTTAAACCTAAATTTGCTAGCTGATACAGATACTTTAGATTTATCGCCAGATATTTTTGTAAAAAACGAAGGAGTTCGAGAGACATCAATAGATAAGTATGGAGAAAATTCAGATATTATTGAGAGTCCTAAAGCTAATAAAACATTAACTTTTAATACCAAAAACTATGTACGAGCGTATTCTTCGCAAAAAAATATTGAAAATAAATTAGTGATGAGTGAAACAATTAATAATAATTTTTATGTCATCACAATAAATTCAGTTAAGTTAAAAGAAAATTACAAAGGCTATATTGTTGTTTCAGAAATGGCCAACGATATTTTAGTAGCTGTTGAGGAAAGAAAAAATTTTATATTGAGAACAGTTTTGTCAGTAGCACTAGTAATTTTAATTTTTTCTGTTTTTTTAAATAAATATATTTTAAAACCAATAAGATCTTTAGTTCTTTATACCAGAGCGATTAAGGAAAAAGATGTCAAAATAGACAAACATGAAAAATATTTTCTTAGAAAAGATGAGGTTGGTCAACTCTCAAGATCATTAAATGAAATGACAACGGATCTTTATAAGAGAATAAATGTTGCAGAAACTTTCTCATCAGATTTAGCGCATGAAATAAGAAACCCCTTAACATCTTTGAAGGGTGCGTCAGAAGTTTTAGAAAATACACAGGATAATGAAAAAAGAAAAAAACTAATTAGGGTTATTAGTCATGACGTGGAACGCATTGAGAGATTAATAACAGATTATTCACAAATGTTAAAAGATGAAGCATCTCTATCTAGAGCAAAAATGTCAAAAATTAACCTTTCTAGAGTAATAGATTCGGTTGTTGAAGATTTTAATAGTGACTTATTAAACTCAAATAAAAATATTAAAATAAATATAAATAATTTAAATTATAATGGACCAAAATTAAATGTTTTAGGAGTTGAAAGTAAACTTGAGCAAATAATTGCAAATCTTTTAGATAACGCAATATCTTTTAGTCCATCTAATAGCCAAATATCCGTTATATGTGGAATTAAAAATAAAGATGTACAATTGATAATCGAAGATGAAGGACCTGGATTTAATGAAAATAATATAGATAAAATTTTTAATAGATTTTACAGTAATAGACCTGAAAAATTTGGAGAACATTCGGGTTTAGGACTAAATATTGTTAAAAATATCATAGAGCTTCATGGAGGTTCAATTTTAGCCTCAAATCATATGGGGTCTAAAAAAGGTGCAAAAATTGAAGTTCTCTTACCTATTTATAAATAATTATAATAAATCAATAAGTTGATAATTTTATATTAACTTGTTAAATAGATGCAAATTATGTCAGAAGATTTTAAAGTTAAAGATATCAAACTAGCAAATTTTGGACGCAAAGAAATTTCAATTGCTGAATCAGAAATGCCAGGCTTAATGGCGTTGCGAAGAGAATATAAAGGAAAAAATCCTCTCAAAGGAGCAAGAATTCTTGGATGTTTGCACATGACAATTCAAACCGCCGTATTAATTGAAACTTTGGTTGATCTAGGCTCAGATGTTAGATGGTCATCATGTAATATCTTTTCAACTCAAGACCATGCTGCTGCTGCAATAGCAAAAGCAGGTATACCAGTTTATGCATGGAAAGGCGAAACTGAAGAAGAATATTGGTGGTGTATTAAGCAAACAATAGAAGCTAAAAAAGGATGGACACCAAATATGTTGTTAGATGACGGTGGTGACCTAACAGCCTTGATGCACAAAGAATATAAAAATCTTTTAAAAGACGTTAAAGGAGTTTCCGAAGAAACAACAACAGGCGTTATGGCTTTAAAAAAAATGCAGGATGAAAAAAAACTTTTAATTCCTGCTTTTAATGTAAATGATTCTGTAACAAAATCTAAATTTGACAATTTGTATGGATGTAGAGAAAGTTTAGTTGATGGAATAAAAAGAGCAACAGACGTTATGATGTCTGGCAAAACAGCTATTGTTGCAGGATTTGGAGATGTAGGAAAAGGAAGCGCAGCATCACTTAGACAAGCGGGTGCTAGGGTAATGGTGACAGAGGCGGATCCGATTTGCGCATTGCAAGCAGCTATGGAAGGTTATGAAGTGGTGTTAATGGATGAAGCAATAGGAACAGCTGACATAGTGGTTACTGCCACTGGCAACAAAGATATTGTTACCGCTGACCATATGAGAAAAATGAAAGACCGTTCAATTTTATGTAACATTGGACATTTTGATAATGAAATTCAAGTTGATGCTTTAAAAAACTATAAGTGGGATGAAATTAAACCTCAAGTTCATGAAATAGAGTTTCCAGATAAAAAAAGAATTTTGCTACTAGCCGAAGGTAGATTAGTAAATTTAGGATGTGCAACAGGTCATCCAAGTTTTGTTATGAGCGCGTCTTTTACTAATCAGACTATCGCACAGATAGAACTGTGGAATAATTATGAAAAATATGAAAATAAAGTTTATGTTTTACCAAAACATTTAGATGAAAAGGTTGCGATACTTCATTTAGATAAAGTGGGCGCAAAACTAACTAAGCTTTCAAAAGATCAAGCTGACTATATTAGAGTTGACGTAAAAGGCCCATTCAAACCAGATACTTATCGCTACTAAAAATTAGTAGTTAAATGAAATTAGTTTCAATCAAAGAAACAAATAATTTTTCAAAGAAAATTTCTAATATTTTAAAAAAAGGAGATATTATTTTTCTTTATGGTGAAATTGGTGTTGGCAAAACAACTTTTGTCAGATTTTTAATAAACAATCTTCAAGAAGCAAGTGGTGTAAAAAAAAGCGAAGTTTTAAGTCCAACATTTAACATAGTTTATGATTATGACGTTAAAAAAGTTAAAATACTTCATTATGACCTCTATAGATTGAAAAATTATAATGATATTCTAGAGTTAGGTATGTTTGAAACATCAGAAAATCATATTAAAATTGTAGAATGGCCAGAGTTAATAAAATTTAAACCAAAAGACAGAATAGATATTAAATTCAAATATGCAAAAAATGGAGATTCACGAAAAGTTGAAATTTTTGGTTTAGGAAAATACAAATATTATAAATTGAATGAAATTTAAATTAATTCCAATCACAGGAGATGCTTCTTTTAGAAAATTTTATAGAATTATTTTAAACAAAGAAAGTAAAATTATAATAAATGCAACAAAAGATAAGTATAAAAATTTAATTTCTTATTTGGCTGTCAATAAATTTTTAAGGAAAAATAATATATTAGCACCTAAACTTTTCCATTTAAATTATCATAAAGGAATAATGATTATTGAAGATTTTGGTGATGTAACATTTTATAAGGAATTATTAAAAAAGAAAAATAAATTATTTACTTACAAAAAAATTGTTGATTTGCTTTTAAAAATTCAAAAAATTAAAAGACCTAAAAGAATAAAAAGTTTTGAAAATAAAACTCATATAATCAAAAATTATTCTAATAAATTGTTACTTGAAGAATCCAACTTATTTTTTGATTGGTATTTACCTTTGTTTATAAGTAAAAAGAAAACATTAATCATAAAAAAAAAAGCGAATAAAATTTTGTTAAAAATTTATAGTCAATTAAGTTCTTCAAATTATTGTTTTGTACACAGAGATTATCATGTACAAAATCTAATGAAGGTAAATAAAAAAATTGGTATAATTGATAGCCAGGATGCTTTAATTGGACATCCAGCTTACGATCTTGTTTCTTTGATTGATGATGTGAGAATCAAAACTTCCAAAAAGTTAAAAAATGATATTTATAACTATTATTTAAAAAAAAGAAAAAAGCATCATAAAATCAATGATAAAAAATTTTTAGAAGATTTTGTAATACTTTCTGTCCAGAGAAGTTTAAAAATACTAGGAATTTTTTCTAGGCTTTTTGTTAGAGACAAAAAAAAGAGATATTTAAAATTAATACCATATACATGGCATCTGCTTGACAAAAGAATGAATTATAAAGTTTTTAATGAATTAAAAAAAATTATAAACACTCATGTTCCTAAAAGTTTAAAGAAAAAAGTTATTTATTAATGAAAATTGCAGTATTATTTCCAAAAATTTTTGACTTTCCATTTACATACAAAAGTGAAATTGCAGAAATATTAAAACCTGGAGATTTTGTTAAAGCTCCATTTGGAACAAGTGAAATTACTGGTGTAGTTTGGCCTCATCACCAAAAAACTCAAAAAAAATTTAAAATAAAAAAAATTTCGAGAAAACTCAACGTAACAAAATTAAATACAAGTATGATAAATTTTATTAGTTGGTTTTCAAAATATAACCTCGTCCCTTTAGGCATGACTCTCAAAATGTGTTTATTGAATAAGGAGGTAGTTGAAAAAGATTTTAAAGAAGAATTTAAAAAATATAGAATAAAAAGTATTAAGAACAAGTTTTTGTTAAATAATGAACAAAAAAAATCTCTAGCTTTTATTAGAAGTGTTGGTCAAAATTATAGTGTTACTGTTCTTGAGGGAATAACAGGATCAGGAAAAACTCTAGTTTATTTTAAAAGAATTAAAGATCTCATAGAAAAAAATTTTCAAGCATTAATTCTTCTCCCTGAGATTGCTTTAACAAGTCAGTTTAGTCAAAAATTTAAAGAATATTTTGGTGTACCTCCTGCAATTTGGCATTCAAAAACTTCTAAAAAAGATAAGTCAATCATTTGGAAAGGCGCAAAAGAAGGAAATATTAAAATAGTTATCGGAGCAAGATCATCACTTTTTTTGCCTTTTAAAAATTTAGGAATAATTATAGTTGATGAAGAACATGATGCATCCTACAAGCAAGACGAAGGCGTTTCATACAATGCAAGAGACATGGCTATTACCAGAGCTTCATTAGAAAATATTCCTATTAATTTAGTAACTTCTATACCTTCAATAGAAACTTATAATAATATTATAAATAAAAAATATAATATAACTAAATTAAGTAAAAGATATAAAGAAGCACTTTTACCAAGTGTTGAAATTATAAATTTACATTCAGAGATTTTAGATAAAAATTGCTGGATAGCAAAAACAACTATCAACAAGGTAAATATCTATTTAAAAAAAGGAGATCAAATATTATTTTTTTTGAATAGAAGAGGTTATGCGCCATTTGTAATTTGTAAAAAATGTGGATACAAATTTAACTGTCCAAACTGTGCTGTAAATCTAAATTTTCATAAAAAAATAAATAAACTACTCTGTCATTACTGTGGTCATAAATCTTCATTATCAAGAGATTGTAAGGATAATAAAAAATGTGATTATATTTTTTGTGGACCAGGTATAGAAAGAATTTTTGCAGAGTTAAAAAAAATATATCCAAATAAAAAAATAGAAATTTTTTCTAGTGATACTTTAAAAAAAAGTGAGTCAACTAGTGAATTACTAAATAAAGTTGAAAAAAACAAAATTGATATATTAGTGGGAACTCAATTGCTGTCAAAAGGTTTTCATTTCCCAAAACTAAATTGTATTGTAGTTGTTGATAGTGATTTTACATCCCATGGATACGACCTTAGGTCTGCAGAAAAAAATGTACAACTTTATCATCAGTTAAGTGGAAGAGCTGGTAGAGAGGGCAAGATATCTTCGATTTTTTTTCAAACTTACACTCCTGATGATGAAATTCTTTTAAATATATCTAAAAATAATCCACATTTATTTTTAAAAAAAGAATTGTCCTTGAGGAAAGAAAAAAAACTTCCACCATTCTATAGACTTATATCTCTAATAATTTCTGGAAAAAGTGAAGAGATGATAATGAAGTTTGCAATAAATATAAAATCTAAAATTCCCCCAATAAAGGAAGTTAATATTTTGGGACCTGTTTTAGCACCAATAACCAAAATAAGAAAAAAATTTAGATGCAGAATTTTAATAAAACATCCAAAAAATTTATTTATGCAAAAATATTTATCTGAATCGTTAAATAAAATAAAAATTATACCTGGAATAAAACTAGAGGTTGATGTTGACCCGATTAATTTCAGTTAAATATTGAATTTATTGGGTTAAAGAGACAAAAAGATACAATATAAAAAGTTGAATTTATCAAAATAATCTCATACAAAACAAGTCTTTTAGGAGCAAAAATTGAGTTCAAAATCAACATTTTCAAATCACACAGCAAGAAGCTATGCGCTAGCTCTTTATGAAGTTTCTAAGGAGGCATCAATGTTAGAAAAGGTCGAAAATGAAATGAACGATCTTAACCAAATATTGAATAAAAGCCCTGATTTTAAAAAAGTTATATTAAGCCCAACGATAACAAAAGAAGATAAAAAAAAAGTTTTGCTTAAAATAGCTGAACAAAATAATTTTTCTTCAACTTCTAATAAATTTTTAGGCTTTGTAACCAGCAAAAATAGATTATTTTTTATAGAAAAAATTATTGAAAGTTTTTTAAATATAACTTCAAGTAATAAGGGTGAATTAAAAGCAAAATTAATAACTTCAAAAGAGTTAACGTCAACAGAACAAAATAAAATTCAAGATGAGCTTTCCAAAGAATTTAAATCTTCACTTAATATAGATTATAAATTTGATCCTAGCTTGATAGCTGGTTTAATTATTCAAATTGGAAGTGTAATGGTTGACACTTCAATTAAAAGTAAATTAAAAAAAATGCAAACAAAAATGGTAGAGGTATAATATGCAAATAAATCCTTCTGAAGTAACAAAAATTCTAAAAGAACAAATTAAAAAATTTGGAGATAAGGCAGAAATATCTGAAGTTGGTCAAGTGCTATCCGTTGGAGATGGTATTGCAAGAATATATGGTTTAGATAATGTGCAGGCTGGTGAGATGGTCGAATTTTCAGACGGATCTAAAGGTATGGCTTTAAATTTAGAAAGCGATAATGTTGGTGTAGTTATTTTTGGAGACGACAGATCAATAAAAGAAGGAGATAATGTTAAAAGAACAGGATCGATCGTTGATACACCAGTTGGAAAAGAACTATTAGGTAGAGTTGTAGATGGTTTAGGCAGCCCAATCGATGGAAAAGGATCCTTAGATAAAGGAATAAAAAGAACTAGAGTGGAAGTTAAGGCGCCAGGTATCATACCAAGAAAATCTGTTAGTCAGCCAATGCAAACAGGATTAAAATCTATTGATAGTTTGGTGCCAATTGGAAGAGGTCAACGTGAATTAATTATTGGTGATAGACAAACTGGAAAAACTGCAGTTGCCATTGATGCAATTATAAATCAAAAAAAAATAAATGATTCAGATGATGAAAAACAAAAACTTTATTGTATTTATGTAGCTATAGGTCAAAAAAGATCAACAGTAAGACAAATTCAAAAAACTTTAGAGGAAGCTGGGGCCATGGAATATACAACAATTGTTGCTGCTACAGCATCAGATGCTGCCCCACTTCAATTTTTAGCTCCTTATACTGGTTGCGCGATGGGTGAATATTTTAGAGATAATGGAATGCATGCATTAATTATATATGATGATTTATCTAAGCAAGCTGTAGCATATAGACAGATGTCACTTTTATTGAGAAGACCTCCAGGAAGAGAAGCTTATCCTGGCGACGTGTTTTATTTACACAGTAGATTACTTGAAAGAGCAGCAAAACTTAGCGATGAACATGGTGGGGGATCTTTAACAGCTCTTCCAATTATTGAAACACAAGGTGGAGATGTTTCCGCTTTTATTCCAACAAATGTTATTTCAATTACTGATGGTCAAATATTTCTTGAAACAGAATTATTTAATCAAGGGATTAGGCCAGCCATTAATGTGGGGCTTTCCGTGTCTAGAGTTGGTTCATCTGCGCAAACTAAAGCAATGAAAAAAGTTTCTGGATCAATGAAACTAGAGCTCGCTCAATATAGGGAAATGGCTGCATTTGCCCAATTTGGCTCAGATTTAGACGCATCTACACAAAAACTTTTAAACAGGGGTTCAAAATTAACAGAACTTTTAAAGCAAAAACAATACTCACCGATGACAGTCGCAGAACAGGTAATTTCTGTTTTTTGTGGGGTAAAGGGTTATTTGGATGATGTAGACCTTAAGGATATTAGCAGTTTTGAGTCTCAAATAATTGAGAAATGCAAGTCTGAAAAGCCAGAAATTTTAGAATCTATTTTAAGTTCAGGAAAACTTGAAGAAGATATTGAGAAACAATTAGTAGAAGTTATAACACAACTTAAGAAAAATTTTAATTCATAAATTATGGCAAGTTTAGACGATTTAAAAAAAAGAATTGCTAGTGTAAAATCAACGCAAAAAATTACAAAGGCAATGAAAATGGTTGCTGCGGCAAAACTTAGAAGAGCTCAAGAGAATGCTGAAAAAGGAAGGCCTTATTCTGAAAAAATGAACAATATTATTCTAAATCTTTCTAATAGCATTACTGACAAAGAAAATGCGCCTAAATTATTAATGGGAACTGGTGAAGAAAAAATACATTTATGTATAGTTATGACTTCCGATAGAGGACTTTGTGGTGGGTTTAATACAAATATTATTAAAAAAGCAAAAGCCTACTTTAATAAAATCTTAAATGAAGGTAAAACTTTAAAAATTATAACAGTAGGATCAAAAGGCTATGATCAATTAAAAAGATTTTATAATGCTAATATTATCGAAAAAATGTCCTTTAAGGATTCTAAAAGCACTAATTATTTAGATGCAGAAAAAGTTGGAAAAATCATAATTGATAATTTTGTAAAAAAAAATTTTGATGTATGCACAATTTTTTATAATCAGTTTAAAAATGTGATTACTCAAATCCCACAAGAACAACAAATAATTCCTTTAAAATCTTCCAAGATAGAAGAGATTAACTCAGAGGACTATTATGAATTTGAGCCAGAAGAAGATGAAATTTTGAACAATTTATTACCCAAAAATATTTCTACTCAGATTTTTAAAGCAATGTTAGAAAATTCAGCTAGCGAACAGGGTTCAAGAATGAGCGCAATGGATAATGCAACTCGAAACGCAGGTGATATGGTTGACAAACTCACTATTGAATATAATAGAAGTCGTCAGGCATCAATTACTAAAGAATTAATTGAAATTATATCAGGAGCAGAAAGTTTATAATTATGAGCAAAGGAAAAATTACACAAATTATTGGAGCAGTAGTAGACGTAAAGTTTGAAGATAAACTGCCAGAAATTTTATCAGCATTAGAATGTAAAAATGGAGATAACAGATTAGTTTTAGAAGTTGCTCAACACCTTGGTGAATCAAGTGTTAGAACAATTGCAATGGATGCTACAGAGGGTTTAAAAAGAGGAGATGAAGTAATTGCTACAGGTGCTCCTATTCAAGTTCCAGTTGGACCAGAAACTTTAGGAAGAATTATAAATGTTATAGGTGAACCTATTGATGAAAAAGGTGAAATTAAAACAAAAGAAAAATGGTCTATTCATAGAGCGGCACCTGAGTTTAGCGATCAATCAACAGAAACAGAAATTCTTGTAACAGGAATTAAAGTAATTGATTTATTAGCACCATATGCCAAAGGTGGTAAAATTGGTTTATTTGGAGGCGCTGGAGTGGGAAAAACAGTTCTTATTATGGAATTAATTAATAACGTTGCAAAAGCACACGGTGGATTTTCAGTTTTTGCTGGAGTTGGAGAAAGAACTAGAGAAGGAAATGACCTTTATCATGAGATGATAGATTCGGGAGTAATAAAACCTGAGGGAGCTGGCTCGAAGGCAGCTTTAGTTTACGGACAAATGAATGAACCACCTGGAGCAAGAGCAAGAGTTGCTCTAACAGGATTGACTGTTGCGGAGTATTTTAGAGATCAAGAAGGTCAAGATGTGCTTTTCTTTGTAGATAATATTTTTAGATTTACGCAAGCAGGCTCAGAAGTTTCTGCATTATTAGGAAGAATTCCTTCAGCAGTAGGGTATCAGCCGACACTTGCAACTGATATGGGCAATCTTCAAGAAAGAATCACCACTACCAATAAAGGATCAATTACATCTGTACAGGCAATATATGTACCAGCAGATGACCTAACTGATCCTGCGCCAGCAACATCATTTGCTCACTTGGATGCAACAACAGTGTTATCTAGGCAGATTGCGGAAATTGGAATTTACCCAGCTGTAGATCCATTAGACTCAACTTCTAGAATTTTAGATCCAAGAATAGTGGGAGATGAACATTACAGAGTAGCAAGGGAAGTTCAAAAAATTCTACAAACTTACAAATCTCTACAAGATATTATTGCTATTTTAGGCATGGATGAGCTGTCTGAAGAAGATAAATTAACTGTAGCTAGAGCTAGAAAGATCCAAAGATTTTTGTCTCAACCTTTCTTTGTTGCCGAAGTATTCACAGGATCACCTGGAAAATTAGTAGATTTAGAATCCACAATTAAAGGCTTCGATGAAATTTGCAAAGGTGAATACGATCATTTACCAGAAGCTGCTTTTTATATGGTAGGAACAATTGAGGAAGCTATAGAAAAAGCTGAAAAAATGAGTAAAGAAGCTGCCGCCTAATGAGTGAGCAATTTAAAGTTGAAATAATTAATCCAGAAAAATCTTTTCTTTTAAAAGAAAATGTTACAGAAGTCGTAATACCTGCTTTTGAAGGTGAAATGGGTATATTAAAAGATCATATTTCGATTATTTCTTTTTTAAAGCCTGGTGTTATAAAAGTTTTTTCCAAATCAGATGAAGAAAATTACTACGTTGAAGATGGCATTGTTGAATTTAAAAATAATAACCTTTCAATTTTAACAAGTTCAATTTTTAATGTTAAAGATTTAGATAGTACAAAGATTGATGAAATGCTTAAAAAAGCAGAGAATGATTCAAATAATAGCAAAATTGATGACCAAAATAAATATTTAATTGATCAAAAAATTGATACTTTAAAAACTCTCAACTAATAATTCTTTTACTTTTTGTTTAACTTTTTTGTAAATATTTACCTTAAAATCTACAACATTATCTGTAATTTTATCTAGTTCTATCCATTTCCACTCTAAAAACTCAGGGTGCTTAGTTTTTATATTAATTTCATTATCATTTCCTAAAAATTTCATAACGAACCATTTTTGCTTTTGGCCTCTATACTTGCCATTCCAAATTTTTCCCAAAAGATTTTTAGGAAGATTATACTCAAACCAACCATCAAACTCTTTTACTAATTTGATTGATTTGATTCCAGTTTCTTCCATTAGCTCTCTTTTAGCTGCTTCAAAAAAAATTTCGTTTTTTTCAACTCCACCCTGAGGCATTTGCCAAAAATTGTTTGGGTTGTCAATTCTTTTGCCAACAAAAATATTATTTTTATGATTTAATAAAATTATTCCAACACCAATTCTTAATGGCAAAAGACTTTTTTTTTCCATTAAATTTTTAACCTACTAAAAGTTTGATTGCGTAATTTAACTGATTGTCAGTTTCTGTATTAATTGAAAATTCATCACCCTTTTCTTCAACTTTAATATCTGGAACAATCCCAATGTCAGAAATTGATTTTCCAGATGGTAAATAATATTTAGATATTGTAAGTCTAATGGCACCCTTATTTTTAAGAGGTATAATTGATTGAACAGACCCTTTTCCAAAGGTAGTTTCTCCAAGCAATACAGCTCTTTTTTGGTCTTTAAGAGCTCCAGCAACAATTTCAGAAGCAGATGCTGAGCCATTATTAATCAATACTATTAAGGGCTTACCGCTAATTTGATCACCTTTTTTTGCAAAAAATTTTCTATTTTCCCTTTTTTTTCTTCCTTTAGTTGAAACAATTTCACCATCATTTAGAAAGAAATCAGAAATTTTTATAGCTTGTGATAAAAGTCCGCCAGGGTTATTTCTTAAATCAAGAATATAGCCCACTACTTTTTTACTTTTTCTTATTTTTGAAATTTCTTGTTTTAATTGCTTGCTGCTGTTTTCATTAAATGATCGCAATCTAAGATATCCGATTTTATTATCAACTAGTTTTGAAACCACTGATTTAACTTCAATTACTTCTCTTGTAATTTTAAAGATCTTAGCTTTTTTTAGATTTTTTCTTCTAATAGTTAACTCTATAGAAGTCCCAACTAAACCTCGCATTAGATTAACAGCCTCAAAAAGACTTTTACCTCTTACCTGTTCTCCATTTATTTTAACAATATAATCTCCAGCTTTTATACCTGCTCTTGCTGCAGGCGTTTCATCTATAGGAGTTATAACTTTAACAACACCAGCTTCCATACTGACCTCTATTCCCAAACCTCCGAATTCACCACTTGTTTCCGTTTGAGAATCTTCAAAATCTTTTTGATTCATGTAAGATGAATATGGATCCAAGGATTGAAGAAGACCATTAATTGCTGAGTCCATTGCTTCAGATTGGTCGATTTCTTCCACATAATCATTTTGAATTTTTTCTAAAACTTCGCTAAAAAGATCAATTTTTTCATAAAATTTATCAACATCTTGTGCATTAGCTTTATCAGAAAAATTTACAAAAATTATTGTAAAAAAAATCAAAATATACTTGAAGTATTTTTTACTACTCATATTGCCAGTCTTTCTTTTGGAATTAATTCAGACCACATTTTTTCTAAGTCATAAAATTTTCTTTTTTCTGGATGAAAAATATGGATTATAATATCCATTGCATCAATTAACTTCCATTCAGTACTATCTCTTCCTTCTAGATGACAGTTACTAATTCCTTTTTTTTTTAACTCGCTAATTAATATTTCGGATAAGGCTTGTATATGTCTTGATGAACTACCACTTGCCACTATCATAAAGTCTGCTATTGAAGTTTTATTTTGTAGATTTATTGATTTTATTTCCATTGCCTTATTATCATTTAAGATTTTTTCTATTTCGTTTTTAAGTTGATTAATTTTTTTTATTTGCATTAAAATTTATTTTACCAAAATTTTCTAATTAAAGAAGATGAAATATTTATTTTTTTTGATTTTATGTAAATTAATTCGTTTTTTTTAAGAGTTTTGGGCACTATATATTCATTTTTTTTGTTTAAATAATTATTCCTAGGAAAAACTACTATTTTTGCAAGTTTATTTAATTTTTTCCAATTTTTCCATTTATGCAGTTTTTCTAAATTATCAGCACCTATTAAAAAATATATCTTTAGTTTTTTGTTTTTTTTTTTTATAAATGTCAAAACATCAAACGTACTGCCCGACTTAATTTTATTATCTAAACATAAAACAAAGATTTTTTTTTCTTTTCGCGTTATATTTTTAGATAATTTAATTCGTGCTTTTAATTTTAAATATGGTTTTTTTTTAAATGGGTTTTTTTTTGTCACTAGCCATATTAATTTATTTAGCTTAAGTTTTTTTAATGCAACTTTTGATATATGAATATGACCTACATGAGGTGGATCAAATGTGCCACCTAAAATTCCAATTCTGGCGTCTTTTTTAAATAACTGGTACAAAAATTATTTCCTTATTTGCCCTTTTCCTTTTAAAATATATTTGTAAGTCGTCAGCTGATTTAGTCCTATTGGCCCACGAGGATGCAATTTACTTGTTGAAATACCAACTTCAGCACCAAAACCAAATTCCCCTCCATCAGCAAATTGTGTAGAAGCATTATGTATTGCTATTGAACTATTTACGTTCAACAGAAAATTTTTCGCATTTTTTTTATTTTTTGTTACAATGGTGTCCGTATGATATGAGCCGTATTTATTAATATGATCAATAGCCCCATTCACGCCGTTAACAATTTTTACAGAAATAGTTGGTGAAAGATATTCGGTGCTCCAATCTTTATTTTTTGCTACTTTCATTCTTCCAGAAGTAAATTTCTTTATTTCTTTCCCCCCAACAATTTTGCATCCCAACTTTTCTAGCTGACTTAAAATAGGTTTACAATGAGTTTTTAAACAAATTTTATCAATTAATAATGTTTCGGCGGCACCACAAATGCTCACGTTTCTCATCTTTGAATTTTGAACAACTTTAATTGACATATTTAAATCAGCATAACGATCTATATATACATGACACAGCCCCTCATAATGCCCAATAGTTGAAATTACGGATTGTTTCAAAACTTTTTTTATTAAACTTTTGCCACCCCTCGGAATGATAACATCTATATAATTTTTCATATTTGATAAGAGATAATCCACGTTTTTCTTATCTCTATTTTCAATAAATTGAACACAGTTTACATCGCATTTTTCCTTTTGAAGTGCTTTTTTAAAAAGTTTTGCTAATATTTTGTTAGAATGAAACGCTTCTGACCCTCCACGTAAAATTACTGCATTACCAGTCTTAAAACATAAAGCTGAAACATCAGAGGTAACATTTGGTCTACTTTCATAAATAACTCCAATTACACCTATTGGTATAGATATTCTTTTTATAATTAAACCGTTAGGCCTTTTCCATTGAGATAATGTTTTACCTAGTGGATTTTTAAATTTTGCTATTTGGTTTATTGAACTTACCATCTGATCAATTTTTTTTTTATTTAATGTAAGTCTATCGATCATACTATTTTTAATTTTTTTTGACTTCGCTGCTGCTATATCTTCTTTATTAGAATTTAAAATTAATTTGGTATTTAATGTTAAATATTTACTAAATTGTTTTAAAACTGAGTTTTTCTTATTAATATTTAATTTAGATAAACACATAGAGGCGATTTTTGCTTTTTCCCCTATTTTTTTCATATATATATTTGAAGCCATATTTATACTTTCACAAGATCATCTTTATGTATAATTTCTTCTCTACTAGAATAGCCTAATATACTTTTTATTTTACTGCTGTGAGATCCTTTTATTTTTTCAATTTCAATAGAAGAAAATGAAGATAAACCTCTGGCACATTCTAGGTTATCTTGGTCTTTAACTAAAATATGATCTCCTTTTTCAAAAGCTCCATTAATTTTTTTAACACCCGCCGGCAGTAAACTCTTACCGCTTTTTATTGCGTTTACTGCACCTCTGTCTATAATCACTTCACCTTTTGGTGCAATAGATCCCATAATCCATTGTTTTCTGGCGTCAAGTTTAGAAACTTTTGGTAAAAACCAAGTACAATTATTATTTTTAATTATTTTTTTTATTGGATTAATGTAATTGCCGTTTGCTATCGCCATATAACATCCTGCAAATTGGCAAATTTTTGCAGCCTCAATTTTTGTAGTCATTCCACCTGATCCATAAAAACTTTTTATTTTAGTAGCATAATTTTTAATATTTTCATCTATTTCTTTGACAATTTTGATTAACTTAGTTTTTTTATTTTTTTTAGGGTTATCATTATAAAGACCATCAACATCAGATAATAGAATTAGACAATCAGCGCCAATTATTTGCGACACTCTAGAAGCTAATCTATCATTGTCACCATATTTAATTTCTGTTGTGGCAGTTGTGTCATTTTCATTAACAATTGGAATTATCCCCATTGCTAAAAGATTATCAATAGTTCGTCTAGCATTTAATGATCTTCTTCTTTGTTCGGTATCTTCAAGTGTAAGTAATATTTGAGAAATTTTTATTTTACTTTTATCAAAGGTTTTTTTATAAAAATCCATTAATTCAATTTGGCCAATTGAAGCAACGGCTTGACTTTTATCCACTTTTAGACCTTTTTTATTAATATTTAGAAATTCACATCCTAAGGCAATAGCCCCGGATGAAACAATAACAACTTTCTTTTTTTTTTTAATAAGAAATTTAATATCTTTAACAAATTCTCTTAACCATATTTTTTTAGGCTTTCCTTTTTTGTCGATCAAGATCGATGATCCAACTTTAATTACAATTTTTTTTGATTTATCTATATACACTGCCAACCATCAATTTTTTTATAGTATCCAAACCTTTATTTTGCACTATGGATATTTTATAAATGTTCTTTTTTATTTTTTTTTTAAAAATATCAATTTTACTTTTAGTTTCTTCATTGTTAATTATATCAACTTTATTAAATACTATAATTTCTTTTTTTTTTGTAAGATTATCGCTATATTTTGATAATTCTTTCCTTATTTTAAGATAATTTTCTAATATATTTTTTTCAGTTATATCAATTAAATGAACTAAGCTTTTACATCTTTCTATATGTCTTAAAAATTTATCACCCAGCCCCACTCCTTCATGCGCCCCTTCAATTAGCCCAGGTATATCTGCTATAGTTATTTCTTTATCGCGATAGTTTGCAACACCAAGATTTGGATTAAGAGTAGTAAAAGGGTAATTAGCAATTTTTGGTTTAGCTTTTGTTAGTTTTGATAACAAGCTTGATTTACCCGCGTTAGGCATGCCAATAATTCCGATGTCTGCTATTACCTTTAGTTGCAGCCACACCCATAAACTTTCACCTTCAGCCCCCTTTGTTTTTTTTCTTGGAGCACGATTTGTAGAACTCTTAAATCTTAAATTTCCAAGACCTTTTTTCCCACCCTCTGCGATAACAATTTTTTGACCTATTTGTTTTAGATCTTCTATTAAAGTATTATTATCTTCTTCATAAATCTGTGTCCCAATTGGTACTTTTAAAATTAAATCATTTCCTGTTTTGCCAGTTTTCTGTTTACCCATTCCATCTTGTCCTTTTCCTGCTTTGAAATGTTGTTGGAATCTAAAATCGATTAGAGTGTTTAAATTTTCCTCTGCAACAAAAATTACTGCACCACCATTGCCACCATCTCCACCGTCAGGTCCACCAAATTCAACAAATTTTTCTCTTCTAAAGCTAGAAGATCCTGAGCCTCCATTTCCGGCTTTTACATATATCTTTGCTTGGTCTAAAAATTTCATAACTCAACAATAATAAAATTAACTTGGAGTTTTGTGAAACTAGCTAGGGATAACAGATACGTTTGTTCTGTTTAGTTTTGATTTTTTAAATTGAATTTTCCCTTTTATCAATGAGAATAATGTATGATCTCTTCCCATACCAACATGTTCACCAGGATGAATTTTTGTACCCCGTTGTCTAACAATAATATTTCCAGGTAAAACTAGTTGGCCTCCATATTTTTTAACTCCTAGACGTCGCCCAGCACTATCACGTCCGTTTCTTGAAGATCCACCTGCTTTTTTTGTTGCCATAGTTTAATTTCCTATTTTAATAATATCACTTTTTTTTAGTTGTTAAAGGTTTCTTTTTGCCTTGATCATCTTTTAATTTTTTTACTGTTTTTTTTATCTTTTGTTTTCGTTCTAATTCAAAATTTTTAGCTTCAAGAATTTGTTTTTCTCTTGCTTTTTCTCCTTTTACTATTTCTTTTGATAATTTTTTTTGAGGTTCCGCTTGAGCGATTAATTTTCCATCTTTTGAAAATATTTTTGTTATTCTAATTAAGGTTATTGGTTGTCTATGGCCGTATTTTTTTCTTGAATTTTTTCTTCTTCTTTTTTTGAAAACTAAAACAGTTCTATTTCTTGTGTTTTTTAAAATAGTAGCTTCAACTTTGGCACCTTCGATATTGGGATTTCCTATTTCAGTTGTTTTGTTATCATTTAAAAAAAGTACGTTTTTGAATTCTACAGTTTTACCTTCTTCATCTGTGAGTCTTTCAATTTTAAGTATTTCACTTGCTGAAACCTTATATTGTTTACCACCTGTTTGTATAATTGCGAAAGACATTGATTTAATTTCATTTTCTAAAACATGGGCAATATAGCTCTCCACCTTGTCATGTCAAGTTTTAACATTAATCAAAACTGGTCTTTTAAATCTCTAACTTTTCTAAAAACTTTAAAATCCTCTTGGTTTTCCATGTTTAGGTTAGTTTGCAGCTCAATTTGATCACATCTAAGGAAGATGTTTAGTTTTAGTTCATCTTCTAGGTTGGTTGGTACGGTTGGCAAATTTTTTGATCTTAATTCTTTTACTTTTTTAAAATATTTTTTTAAATTAATATTACTAGTGTCATATTTCATACAAAATTTTGCATTTTTGTAAGTATATTCGTGACCGCAATAAATTTTAGTTTCCTTAGGAAGGTTTTTTATTTTTTTTAAAGATGTTAGCATCTGGCCGTGAGTGCCTTCAAAAATTTTACCGCAACCCAACGAAAACAAAGTATCTCCAGTAAAAGCAACTTTGTCTTTTTCAAAAAAAAAACATATATGTCCTGATGTGTGTCCAGGAATATGTAAAATTTTTACTTTTAATTTACCAAAATTCCATTTTTCATTATTTTCTAATGTAATATCAATATTTGGAATACGGTGTTTATCTCCAATAAAACCAACTACTTTAGCGTTATATAGTTTTTTTAATTCAGAATTTCCACCCACATGATCAAAGTGATGATGTGTATTTAAAATATAATTTAATTTTAATTTTTTTCTCTCTAAATAGTTAATAATAGGTTGAGCTTCTGATGGATCAACAACCCCTATTTTTTTTTCATTAGTATTTTCCAGCATGTATGCATAATTATCCGTCAGGCATGGAATTGGCGTTATTTTCATTTTTAATTATTGTATAAGAAATATTCCTAGCTGTGAATAAATATTTTTATATTTTATATTTTTATTTGTAATTTCAGAAATTTTTTCATTTGTTAAACACATAGACTTATCAATTTTTATATTTTGACGATTACAAAAGTCTACAAAATCTTGAATTGTACACATATGTAAATTTGGAGTATTATACCATTCGTAAGGTATATTTTTAGTTATTGGCATAGTTCCTTTAAATAATAAATGAAGTCGTATTTTCCAATATCCAAAATTAGGAATAGAAACAATTGTTTGTTTTCCTATTCTTAGTAATTGATTTAAAACTTCCTCAGGATTAAGAAAAGCTTGAAGCGTTTGACTCAACACTACATAATCAAATGATTTCTTAGGAAATTGGATTAATTCTTTTTCGGCATCTCCTTCAATTACTGATAAACCTTTTGAAATACATTTTTGCACAAGGTCTTTTTTTGGCTCTAATCCTCTGACATCATTTTTTTGATTTTTCTTAAGGTATTCCATAAGAGTGCCATCACCACAACCTACATCTAGTACTCTTTTATTATTTTCAATAATATTAGAAATGACTTTAAATTCCTTTTTCATTATTTACCTCGTCATAAGTTGATTTAATAAAATCACTTAAAGTTTTTAGAAACTTTGGCACATTTAATAAAAATGAGTCATGCCCTTTGTCAGAGTTTATTTCAACAAAACCTACATTTGCACCACAAGCATTCAAAGCTATTACTATTTCTTTGTTTTCACTTGTGGGATAAAGCCAGTCAGATGAAAATGAAATTACACAAAACTTAGACTTAGTATTTTTAAAGGCTAAAGATAAGTTGCCATTAAACTGTTTTTCTAAATCAAAATAGTCCATTGCTCTCGTGATATATAAGTAACTATTTGCATCAAATCTATCTACAAAATTTTCACCTTGGTAACGTAAGTAACTCTCTATTTGAAAATCTGCATCAAAACTAAATTTTAAACTTCCTTTATCCTGAAGTTTTCTTCCAAATTTTTCTTGTAGTCCTGCTTTAGACAGATAAGTAATATGAGCAGCCATTCTTGCTACGGCTAAACCTTTGTCAGGTGTTAAACTTTCATTTTTCCAATTTGGATCTGCCATGATTGCTTGCCTACCCAATTCATTCAAGGCAATATTTTGAGCTGAATGACTTGCACTACAAGCTATTGGTATTGCGGAATGAGCCATATTTGGAAATAAAGATACAAATTGTAATACCTGCATCCCACCCATTGATCCACCCACCACAGCTAATAATTTTTTAATACCTAAGTGATCTAATAAAAATTTTTGCGAACTAACAATATCTTTTATTGTTATTATAGGGAAAGTAGTACGAAATATTTTATCTGTTTCAGGATTAATTTCTTTTGGTCCAAAGCTGCCCATACAACCTCCCAAAACATTTGCACATATTACAAAGTATTTGTTTGTATCAATCGCTTTTCCTGGACCAACAGCAAATGCCCACCAACCTTCTCTTTTAGTAATTGGATTTATATTTGTTACAAATTGATCGCCTGTTAAAGCATGAAATACTAGGATCGCATTACTTTTTTTTTCATTTAAAGTTCCATAAGTTTCGTAAGCCAATGGAAAACCTTTAATTATTTTACCACAATCAAGAGCTAGTGACTGGTTGATAATAAATTTTTTTATATCAGTATTCATATCTAACAAAAAAAAACCCAGCTAAGCTGGGCAAAAACCTTTTTTAGCTGTTTTTTTTTAAGCGCTCGCAATTAAGTTAAATCAGCGCTGTTTTCTTTGTACTAAAAAGTAGATCTTTTGTCAATTTTGCTTGTATTTATTTTGCCACAAAGCTTTGTATATAGTATTTACCAATACTATTTATATATTAATAAAAACTATGATTTTACCAAAACTAAAAAATATAACTGTGGAGAGATATGTTGAAGGTTTATCAAAATTTAAAAAAATTGAAAATCCAATAAAATTATCTGCTAATGAGTCTGCTTTAGGAGCAAGTCCAAAAGCTATAAATTCATTCGAGAAACAAAAAGATAAAATTTTTAACTATCCAGAGTCTAATTCTAACTTATTAAGAGATTCAATATCTAAAAAATTTAATATAGATCCAGATAAAATTATTTGCGGCTCAGGATCAGACCAAATATTTGATTTTATTTGTAAAATATTTTTAGAAAGAGGTGATGAAGTGATTGTAACAGAGTTTGGATTTATTATGCATAGAATTTATGCCTCTCTTCATGGAGCCAAGGTTTTATTAGCTAAGGAAAAAAATTTCAAAGCATCTGTTGATGAAATATTAAAAAACGTTACTGATAAAACAAAAATTGTATTTATAGCAAATCCGAATAATCCTACAGGCACTTACTTGTCAAAGGATGAAATGTTTAATCTAAGGAAAAAATTAAGAAGCAATATACTTTTAGTTGTTGATGATGCATATTTTGAATTTATAGATAAAGATGATTTCAGCTCTGGTTTAGATATTTTTAAAGATAAAGCAAATGTATTAATTACAAGAACATTTTCTAAAATTTATGGACTTGCTGGTTTGAGACTAGGATGGGGATATTCATCTAAACAAATTATAGATGCAATGTATAAAATTAAACCTCCTTTCAATGTCAATAGAGCGGCTCTTGCTGCGGGCGCTGAAGCTATTAAAGATAATGAATGGACAAAAAGAGCAATTGACCATAATAAACTATGGTCTGAAAAAATATTTACTATTTTAGAAGAAAATAAAATTGTATCAAATAAACCTACAGCAAATTTTTTTTTGATGAATTTTGATAAAACAAAAATTAATTCAGATGAAGTTTTTGAAAAATTAGCAAAAGAACGTTTAATTTTGAGAAAAATGGAACAATACAAAATACCTAACTCATTAAGATTAACTATTGGAACTGGAGAAGCGAATCAACATTTTATAAAATCTATTCAAGAAATTTGTAAATAATGTTCAAAAAAGTATGTATAATTGGGTGTGGTTTAATTGGATCTTCATTAGCAAGAGCAATTAAAAAAAATAGATTAGCGGATAAAATAGTTTCTTCCAATAGGTCCGAAAAATTAAATAAAAAAGTAATAGAATTAAAAATAGTAGACGAATCAGATTCAGATACAAAAAAAATAGCGAAAATGTCAGATTTAGTTGTGATAGCTACTCCTCTTAGCAGTTATGAAGATGTAATTTTAAAAATTAAAGATTCTTTAAAAAGTGGAGCAATACTTACTGATGTTGGGTCAGTCAAAGAAAATGTAATTAATTTAGTGGAAAAAAATATACCAAAAAATGTTTCTTGGATTCCATCTCACCCGATAGCTGGAACAGAAGAAAGTGGTCCAGAATCAGGATTTTCTGAATTATTTAAAAATAGATGGTGTATTTTAACCCCAAGTAAAAAAGCTAAAGAAAAAGATATTAAATTACTTAAAACTTTTTGGGAAAAACTAGGAAGTAAGGTGGATATTATGAAAGCAAAACAACATGATTATATTTTATCCGTTACAAGTCATCTTCCACATTTAATAGCATATAACATTGTAAAAACATCACTTGATATTCAAGACAAAAAAAAATCTTCTATTGTCAAATATAGTGCAGGTGGATTAAGAGATTTCACAAGAATTGCAGCATCAAATCCAATTATGTGGAGAGATATTTTTATACAAAATAAAAAAAATACTTCAGAATTAATTGATAAATTTATTAAAAGTTTAGAAGATCTTAAAAAAGCTATTGAAAGTGAAGATGGAAAAAAATTGGAAAAAATTTTTATTAATACAAAAAAAATTAGGAAAGATATTATTGAGGCTGGCCAAGATGTTAAAAAACCCGATTTTGGAAGAAAGTAATAGTTAAGAAATTTTATTTATTTCTTCATAGATTTTACTTTCTAAATTTGCAGTAAATTCATTCCTACTAAGGCCCGGTTTAATTGGTTCAAGTAAAGATATTGTTATTTGTCCAGGATATTTTGTTATTCCTTTTTTTGGCCATACGTTTCCAGAATTTAATGCAATTGGAACACATGAAATATTTAATGCTTCATATATTCTTCCAACACCTTTTTTAAAAGGGACCTTTTCATCAGTTTTTACTCTTGTTCCTTGGGGAAATATTAAAAGGGGCCTGTTATTATTTTTAATAGTAGCAGCAACTTTATCAAAAAAACTAAGGTTATCTTTTGTGGTTGTGTCTCTTACTATCTCTATAGATTTTATTTTTTTTAAATAAAGTCCAAATAATGGAATTTTTAGAAGTTCTTTTTTTAAAATAAAAACTGGGTAATCAAGTACAGCTTGCAAAGCAAAAGTTTCAAACATTGATTGATGAGCGGAAGCCACAAAGTATTTTTCTTCTTTAGGAATATTATGTATTCCCTTAATTTTAACTTCGGTATTTAAAAAAAATCTTACAATAAAAATTACATAATGACCTAAAAATTTACCAAATAGCAAAGTAAACTTAGTAGGCAAAAGTAGAGCAGGTAAAGCAATTAAGAATACAATAATTATTCCTGTATATAAAAAAAAGTTAAATAAAAGTGATCTTAAAAGTATCATATAAATTAAATATTAAATTAATTATTAATTAAATTTTCTAAACTTTGTCTTTTTTTAATTAATTTATGGCTTGAGCCATTTACCAAAATCTCAGCAACTATTGGTCGAGTATTATAATTTGATGTTAAAGACATGCCGTATGCTCCCACATTAGTTATAGCGACATAGTCTCCCTCCCTCACTTTTGAGAAATTTTTTTGACTTAAAAATTTATCTGAGCTTTCACAAATTGGACCAACAAATTCTATGTTTCCAATAATACTTTTGTTACTTTTTTTTAAGGGTATAATTTTGTGATGAGCGTTATATAAAGCTGGTCTCATTAAATCATTCATGCCCGCATCTAAAATGATATAATTTTTGTTATTACTTTTTTTAATATAAATAATTTTTGAAACTAAAATAGAAGTGTTTGCAGCGATAAATCTCCCTGGTTCAAATATTATTTTAGCTTTTTTATCCTCTATAAATTTTTTTACAAATTTTCCATACTGGCTTAAATTTAGTTTTTTTTCTTTATTTGAATAAGAAATACCCATCCCTCCACCAAGATCAATAAATTTAAAATTTATTTTAGTTTTGCTAATTACTTTATTTATAATAGTCAAAACTTTTTTAAATGGTTTAGTGCTAGTAATTTGGCTTCCTATATGAACGCTAAGTCCCTCTAATTTTAAATTTTTCATTTTACTTATTTTTTTACAAAGGATAATAAAGTCATTTTGACTTAAGCCGAATTTATCTTCTTTGCCGCCTGTAGATATTTTTTTATTAGTTTTTCCAGTAACATCAGGGTTTAGTCTTATACCAACGGAAGTTATTTTAGATCTTTTCCCTGAAACTTTATTAATAAGAATTGCCTCATTCTCTGATTCCATATTTATAAGCAGAACTCTTTTTTTAATTGCGAGTTCAATTTCTTCAGTAGTTTTTCCAACACCAGAAAAAACTATTTTGTTGGGGTTTATACCTGCTCTTAGTGCTTTTAGTAGTTCACCTGCTGACACAACATCAGCACCTGACCCCATTTTCTTTAACTCTTTAAGAAGGCTCAGATTAGAATTAGATTTTACTGAAAAACACACCAAAGGTTTGGTGCCTTTAAAAGCAGAGCTAAAATTATAAAAATTACTTTTTAACTGTGAAAGGGAATAACAATAAAAAGGGGTTTTATATTTTTTAGCAAGAGATAGTGCTGAAATATTTTCAACACAAAGGTTGTTTTTCCTAAGTTTGATATAATCCATTTTAAACTAAGTTTATTATTCTATTATAGTTATTCTGAGATTTGTACTCAGGATCACTTTTTATTCCACATGAAAAACAAAATAAGCACATTACAATAACTAAAATT
>CAJQRF010000018.1 GCA_905612235.1 uncultured Pelagibacteraceae bacterium
AATTTTTTTAAGGTTGTGTTTATTATTTAAAATAGCTTTAAAAATTTCACTTTTTTTAACTGGAAAAGAAAAATCATGATCTGGAACTATTTTTTTTATTTTATTGTAACATTTCCTGCTTTTTTTATATAATTTAGCTACTTCTTTATCCGCATTAAAAACTGGATAACCAAATAATTTAGCTACATAACTTTTTCCAGACCCTATGCTTCCTAAAATGCCAATTCTTATCATGTATCTAATAGTTTAATTATATTACTATCAATTTTTGGCAAAATATTATGCCAAGATTTAAACGCTAATTGAGCTTGATAAATAAACATCATCTTACCGTTTTCAATTTTATTACCTAGCTCCGCGCCCTTTGAAAGAAAATTTGTTTTTTTTGGATTGTAGATAATATCATAAAATAATTTATTAGTTCCGATTTGACTAAAATCTAGATTTATTTGATCGCTATTTTTTAAACCTAAACTTGTTGCATTAATAATCATGTCAAAATCAGTAATTTTTTCCCAATCAATAATTTCTACATAACTATATCTTTTTTTTAAATCTTCTGCTTTTTTTTTAGTCCTATTGCTTAAAACAATTTTAGATGCTTCTAATTTTTTTAAAGCAACAACAATTGAAGAAACTACACCGCCAGATCCTAAAATAAATACTTTTTTTCCTTTTGGATTATAATTAATGTGATTTAAGCTTTTTTCAAAACCAAAAATATCTGTATTATCACCTATAATTTTATTTTCTTTTTTATATATTGTATTTACTGATTGGGTTTCGTTTGCAGAATTCGTTAAACTATCAAGATATGGAATTACAGATTTCTTAAAAGGGATAGTCACATTTATTCCATTAATTTTTTCATTTTTAATTTTAGAAATAATTTCTTGAATTTCATTTTCCTGAATAATTTTTTTTTCGTAAATGGCATTTATATTATTATCTTTAATCCAGTGATTATGTAATTTAGGAGACAATGAATGTTCTATTGGATTTCCTATAACTAAATACTTTTTCATTGTAATTTATTTAAATACTCTTTTATTTGTTTAATGGGCAAGCCCATAATAGTATTTTCATCCCCTTCGATTAACGAAAATAAAAATCTACCGCCTGATTCAATTTGATATACTCCATAAGAAAATAATTCTTTATCTTTTATTTTTATCAAATATGATTCAATATCAGCGATATCAAGATCTTTCATGGTTAGATTCGAAGAGTCAGTAAAATTCCATATCATTGACCCATTTTTTGAAATACACACTGAACTAATTAATTGGTGTTTTTTTCCATTTAACTTTTTCAAAATAGATAAAGCTTCATTTCTATTATTTGGTTTTGAAATTAACTCGCCGTTTAAATCAATCACACTGTCTGCTCCTAATACAATTCTATTTTGTTTTTTTCCACTAACTTTGTTTGCTTTTAACTCTGCAAGATTTTTTGAGATTATCCTGGGCGTTGCCTTTTCTTTTAACAAAGACTCTTTAACCTGATCTTCATCAACATTAGAAGTTATAACTTCACACTCTATGCCGTGTTCTGTTAAAATTTTTTTTCTTACCCCACTTTTCGATGCAAGGATTATTTTATTTATCATCTGCTTCTAAGAATATCTAATATTTTAATTATTGATGCTGCCGTTTCTTCAACAGCCTTTCTCGTAACATCGATAACTGGCCAACTATTCTTTCTAAAAAGTTTTTTTGAACTTTCTAATTCATTTAAAATTTCCTCTTCATTAGTATAATTAACTGGCCTATCTTCATGCATAGATTGGATTCTATTTTTTCTAACATCGAATAATCGAGATAGATCACAAACCAATCCAACTACACAAGTTTTTTTGGAGCTTTTGAATAGCTCTTTTGGCAAATTTTTATTTGGTATGATTGGTATATTAGAAACTTTATAACCTCTGTTAGCTAAGTAAATTGAAGTTGGGGTTTTGCTAGTTCTGCTTACGCCGACCAAAATAACATCGGATTTTTCGAGATCAGTTATTATTTTACCATCATCGTGCGATATGGTAAATTGTACCGCTTCTATTCTATCATAATATTCTTTATCTAATATGTGTTGACCGCTGGGTTTGCGATTAGCTTCTTGATCTAGAAGATCTGAAAAGTCAGATATAAGATTTCCTAATACTGCAAAACAAGGAATTTTATTTTTTTTTGTTTCCGAAGACAAATATTCCGCAAGAGATTTATCAACGATCGTATATAATATTATTACATTTTCCTGCAATCTTGAGTTTGCAATAATTTTATCTATTTGGTTTTGGGTTCTTGTAAATGAATGGTGTATTGTGTCGCATTCAAAATTAAGAAATTGAGCTTTTAGAGATAAAAAAATTCTATCTAGTGTTTCTCCGGTTGAATCTGAAATTTGATAAACCTGGTAAACCCTGTTCATAAAGGTGTGAATAAATTTTTAATTATAATAATATTCATATAATTCTTAAAATAATTAATTTTGTTAACATAAATCAACAATGAATTAAGTAAGTTATATATGTTAGTAAAATATAAACAATTTATTATATTAAATAAAAAAAGAAAGAATAAGAGTATAAATTAATATTAAAACCTATGGATAAACTGTAGACAATTAGTTAATACCATTATTAACATGACCTAATACTACTACTAAGTTATTTAATATATATATTAATGAGCAATACATTAAGAGACTGCATTGAAGGAAGGGGATCTTACACGCCTATATGGTTTATGAGGCAAGCAGGGAGATACCTGCCAGAATTTAGAGAAATAAGAAAAAAAAATCAAGATTTTATCAAACTATGTTTAAATCCTGATTTAGTTAATGAAATTACACTCCAACCATTAAAAAGATTTGACCTGGACGCGGCAATAATTTTTTCAGATATTTTAATGATACCATATGGGTTGGGCCAGAAAGTTCAGTTTCAAAAAGGCATAGGACCTATTTTAAATGAATTAAATTTGGATAATATTATTAATACAGATCCTATAGACTTCGTACAAAAATTAATTCCTGTTTATAAAGGAATTGAAAAGGTTAAAAAAAACCTTGGAGAAAAAGCACTTATAGGTTTCGTTGGAGCGCCCTGGACTTTATTATTATATATGTTGAACAAATGCTCACCAAAAAATAATTTTGATTTTATTAAAATTACTAAAGATAAATTTTTAATTAATAGATTGTTAAAAAAATTGGAAGAAATAATATGTTTACATATTGATAAACAGATTGAAGCTGGAGCAAATATAATACAAATTTTTGATTCGTGGGCCGGGTTATTGGCTAAAAAAGAATTACCTAATTATTGTTATATCCCAATTTTAAAAATAGTAGAGCATGTTAAATCCAAAAATATTCCAGTTATATGTTTTCCTAAAGGAATAAAAGAAAATTATATTGATTTCTGTTCTATTGTTAAGCCTGACTGCATCAGCATTGATTATGAAATTGATCCACAATGGATAAAAGAAAAATTAAAAGACATCCCAATACAAGGAGGGCTAGATCCTAAAATATTATTAGGTGATAAAGAAACGATTAAAAAAAACACCGAAAAGTATCTTAATATATTTAAAGATCATCCTTATATATTTAATTTGGGGCACGGAGTTTTGCCTGAAATCAAGCCTGAAACAATAGAATATATTGTTCAGCTTGTTAGAGAAAAAAAATAAAATGAAAAAAGCAGTAATTTTATTCAATCTAGGGGGGCCCGACAGACTGGAAAGTGTAGAGCCATTTCTTTTTAATTTATTTAATGATCCTGAAATACTTAGTGTTCCTTCAGTTTTAAGATACCCATTAGCAAAATTTATTTCTAATAGGAGAGCCCCAATTGCAAAAAATATTTATAGAGAAATTGGAAACAAATCACCAATACTTGAGTTAACACAGGAGCAAGCAACGAGTTTAGAAAACAGCCTGTCAGCAAAAGGAAATTATAAATGTTTTGTTATTATGCGTTGCTGGCATCCGCGAGCAAAGGATGTAATAAAAAAGGTTAAAGAATTTAACCCAGAAGAGATAATTCTCTTGCCACTTTATCCACAGTTTTCTGCTGCTACTTCAGGATCGTCTATTAATGAATGGAACGACTTGTGCAAAAAAGAAAATTATAAAGTCAAAACAAAAACTATTTGTTGTTACCCTACAGAAAATAATTTTATAGAATCTCACGTTAGTTTAATTAAAAAAACACTAAAAAACATAGAAAACAAAAATTTTAAATTACTTTTTTCCGCACATGGCCTGCCTGAAATAAAAATAAAAAAAGGTGACCCTTACCAATGGCAAGTAGAAGAAACCGTTAATGCGATTATGTCTAAGTTAAAAGGTGAAAGATTGGATTACACAATAAGCTATCAAAGTCGGGTGGGGCCCTTAAAGTGGATTGGCCCGTCAACAGATACAGAAATTATTAAATACTCTAAAGAAAACAAAGGCATTGTTATAGTGCCCGTAGCCTTTGTCTCGGAACATTCAGAAACCCTAGTAGAATTAGATATAGAATATAAAAAATTAGCTGTAGAAAATGGTTGTAGTTTTTACAAAAGAGTACCAGCATTAGGAATCGAGGAGAGTTTCATCAAGGGCCTTGCAGAGCTGGTTATGAAGAAAGAAACAAGAGGTAATTTTGTTTCTTCGATAACGTGTCCTAATAAATATGCAAAATGCCCATGTTTAGGTTTATAAAAAAATAATTATGAAAAAGCTTTTAGGTATCTTGGCTCTTGGTTTATTTTTAAGTACTAATTCTACGATGGCAAACGAAGAAGTAAAATTTGATATTGTTGATAAAAATGAAATATATGAGATCAGAAAGTATTCTGAACGTTTAGTGGCCCAAGCAATTAATAATAAGGACAATGGCACCTTTAGAAAGCTTTTTAATTATATTGCGGGAGATAATAATGCTTCTAAAAAGATAGAAATGACAACGCCAGTTACACAGATTGAAAAAAATAATGTGTTCTTTATGCAGTTTTATCTTCCTTCAAAATTTAATAAAAAAACGACACCCATCCCAACTAATTCAGATGTTAAAATTACATTAATGAAAGAAGGATACTTTGCGGCAATAAGATACTCTGGTAGATCTTCTGATAAAAATTTTATAAAATATAGTAAAATTCTACGTGAAGCACTTTTAGAAGATAAAATTTTAATAAATGGTTTTGCAATTAAAGCAACTTATAATCCACCTTGGACGCTCCCACCATTTCGTCGTAATGAGGTAATGTTTAATATCAAACGGGATAGTTAATATAAATAAAAAATGAAAACTGCATTAATATTTGGTTCGTCTGGATTAATCGGCAATGAACTCTTAAATATTATTAATCAAAATAATAATTATAATAAGATAAAATTATTTGTTCGCTCAACAACAAATAGCAATGATCCAAAAATAGAGATTATACAAACTGACTTTAATAATTTAGAAAAGCATAAAGATTCAGTGGTAGGAGACGATTGTTTTTTTTGTATTGGAACAACTAAAAAAGACACTCCAGACAAAAATGAATATAGAAGAGTTGAATATAATATACCTGTAGATATTGCAAAAATCGCAAAATCAAACTCAGTAAAATCATTTGTTTATGTGTCTTCACTAGGAGCTAATCCAAACAGCTCTGGTTCTTATTTAAAAAATAAAGGCCAGGTAGAAGAAGAATTAAATAAAATAAATTTTCCGAAACTTGCAGTAATACGTCCATCAATTTTACTTGGAAATAGAAAGGTTTTTAGATTGGGTGAACGCATTGGTATATTTGCAATGAAAGCTCTGTCTATATTTTTCCTAGGAAGTTTAAAAAAATATAAGCCTATTGAAGCCCAAAATGTTGCAAAAGCTATGGTAGCCATTGCTCAAAACCATGACCAAAAAAAAGTTTTTGAGTCGAATGAATTAAGTGAAATTGGTAGTGTAATTTAATGAATACATATTTATTATTTAAATCAATTCATCTTATAGCTGTTATTTCTTGGATGGCAGGTCTTTTATATTTACCTAGAATATTTGTTTATCACAGCGATGCTGTAAAAAATAATAAATCTGAAGATTTAATGTCTACCTTCAAGGTTATGGAGAGAAGACTTTTTATTTATATTATGAATCCTGCAATGATTGTGTCTTGGGTTTTTGGCACCCTCCTAATTCACACTATTGGTATAGAAAGCGTTAATTCCCTCTGGCTTCAACTAAAGTTACTTTTTGTTATAATTTTAACTATTTACCATTTCTTTTTATTCCAATGTTTAAGAAAATTTGGTGAAAACATTAATTCCCATACATCTAAATTTTATAGGATTGTCAATGAAATACCCACTGTTTTGCTTATAGGTATAATATTAGTCGTAGTTTTTAAACCATTATGAGACTTGTAATTTCGTGAAAAGCTATTATATTAATAGTACGTTTCTCATTAACAAACACCCCCACATATGAATTTAGAAGAATTAAAAAAAAAATCGCCAGCTGAGCTTATTATCGAGGCGGAAAAGCTTGAAGTTGAAAATCCTAGCACCTTAAGAAAACAAGAAATTTTATTTGCAATTTTAAAAAAGCTTGCGCAAAAAAATGAACAAATTATCGGAGGCGGAACAATTGAAGTGTTACAAGACGGTTTTGGTTTTTTAAGAGCCACAGAATCGAACTACTTACCAGGACCTGATGATATCTACGTAAGTCCAAGTCAAATAAGAAAATTTGGTTTAAGAACTGGAGATACTGTTGAGGGTGAAATTAGAGGTCCAAAAGATCAAGAAAGATATTTTGCATTATTACAGGTAGATAAAATAAACTTTGATAATCCTGAAAAAGCGAGAAACAAAATTGCATTTGAAAATTTGACACCATTGTATCCCGACTCTCAACTTAAAATGGAAGTCGAAACAATAAAAATAGAAAAAAAACCTGATCAAACTGCAAGATTAATTGATTTAGTTAGTCCGATCGGCAAAGGTCAAAGATCTTTAATAATATCTCCACCCAAAGCTGGGAAGACAATTATTCTTCAAAATATTGCAAATTCAATAGCAGAAAATCATCCCGAATGTTATTTAATGGTTTTGCTTATAGATGAAAGACCTGAGGAAGTAACCGACATGCAAAGATCAGTTAAGGGCGAAGTAATAAGTTCTACATTTGATGAGCCTGCTTCGAGACACGTAGCAGTAGCTGAGATGGTTATTGAAAAGGCAAAAAGATTAACTGAACACAAAAAAGATGTAATTATTCTTTTGGATTCTATTACAAGACTTGGAAGAGCTTATAACGCAGTAATTCCAAGTTCAGGAAAAGTATTAACTGGTGGTGTTGATGCTAACGCACTTCAAAGACCAAAAAGATTTTTTGGTGCTGCTAGAAATATTGAACAAGGTGGATCACTAACGATTATCTCAACAGCACTAATAGATACTGGAAGCAGAATGGATGAGGTTATTTTTGAAGAATTTAAAGGTACCGGAAATAGTGAATTAATATTGGATAGAAAAATCTCAGATAAGAGAATATATCCCGCTATCGATATAACAAGATCAGGAACTAGAAGAGAAGAATTATTATTCAAGAACGATGATTTGCTGAAAATGAATGTTCTAAGAAAAATATTGAGCTCAATGGGAACAATGGACGCTATTGAATTTCTTCTATCTAAATTGAAAAATACTAAAAATAATGTTGATTTTTTCGTTTCGATGAATAAGCCGGCAAAATAAAATTTAATTACTTTCGAATTCCAAAAGTTTTTTTTTTAATTTCACCCCACCAATAGAAGTAAAACCACCCATGTCACCATTTGTTCTTATTACTCTATGACAAGGCACTAAAAATAAAAGTTTATTTTGGCTACATATTTTTCCAACATGTCGTGGTGATAATTTAAATTTTTTTGCAATTTCTCCGTAGCTTTTTGTGTGACCAGGTTTAATTTTTGTTAATTCTAACCACACTTTTTTTTGAATATTGTTACCTTTAATTGAATGAGGTGATTTTATAGTATTTTTTTTTTTATTAAAAAAATTTACTAGATTTTTCTTAAATTTTTTTAAAATTTCACTTTTTATTTGTTTTTTTAATTTACCAAATTTTATTTTAAATATTTTCCCATTTGTTTCGTAAGCTGACACCCATCCAAATTTAGTATTTATAGATATTTGTTTTATCATTGCTTATATAATTGTATTAAATAAAAGAAAAAATTACTATATTAATCTAAAATGCAAAATAAAAATTTATCACTTAAAGAAACTTTTTCAATTGCTATAGAAAATTACAAAAAAAAAAATTTTGGATTAGCAGAAAATTTATGTAATAAAATATTAAGCATCGACGCAACCCATTCTGACTCTATGATGCTTCTCGCAAACATATATGCGATAAATAAAAATTTTCAAAAAGCAAAAGATTTTTTAATTCAGGCTAATAAAATACAACCTAAAAATTTAACTATTTTAAATAATCTTGGCACAGCACACAAAGAGCTTGGAGAAATAAAAAAATCCACTAGTTTCTATGAAGAGATTTTAAAAATTAATCCCGATCATCCAAACGCCAATTATAATCTTGGCATAGCATTTTATAATAAAAAAGATTTTGCAACTTCAAAATATTTTTTTCAAAAAACAACAGAGGTACAGCCAAATTATGCACTGGCTTTTATGAATCTAGCAAATATTTATGCGGATGAAAAAGATTATGAAAATGCAATAAGTAATTATCAAAAAACAATAAAGATAAATCCAGAGATTGCAGGAGCGCATAATAATCTTGGTTTAGTCTTTAGAGCCTCAAGTGATTACAAAAACGCAATAAGTTGTTATGAAGAAGCTATTAGACTAAAGCCAGATTTTGGAGGGACTTATCATAATTTAGCTTTGGCACTAAAGGAATTGGGAAATTTTAGTGGAGCCATTCATGCTCACGAAAAGGCAATTGCAAATGAACCAAATAACTTAATAAATTATTTTTATTTAAGTGAACTAAAAAAAGATGTCTTAAATTTAAGCCTAAAAACAAAGATTAAAAAAGTTTTAAAGAATGAGAAAACATCAAAGAGAAATATCGCTTATGGAAATTATTTGTTGTCTAAATATGAAAAAGACGAAAAAAATTACGAAAAAGAATTAAATTTTCTAACAGAGGCACATAAATGTTTTTTTAATTCTAGAAGAGAAAAATTTGAATTAGGAAATAAGTACATTTTTCAAGATGTTCAACAAATTTCAGAAGGTGTTAAAGTTAATAAAACTAAAAAGGCAAACGACAACGTAATCAAACCCATCTTTATAGTTGGCGTTCCAAGATGTGGCTCTACCTTGGTAGAAAAAATAATAGGATCTGGAGCAAAATCTATCCCCATGGGTGAAGAAACTGCAGTTTTAGAAAATTATATAAATGCTAAAATAGTGAAAAAAAAATCACTAACAATTGGTGACGACCATCAGATAAATAATGAGCTAACGGAACTCTATAAACAAAGAGGATTAGTTTTTAAAAATTTTGATTATAGATTTACTGATAAATCTTTAAACAATTTCTTCTACCTGGAATTAATTAAAGATATTTATCCTAATGCAAAAGTAATTAATTGCAAAAGAGATAGTCTTTCTTCGATAATGTCAATTTTTCAGAACAACATATCTGAATTAGCTTGGGCTCACGATCTAGATAATATTTTCAAATACTTTGATAATTACATGAGTATTATTAAAAATTACAACGAAACATATCCAAACTTAATTTATCAACTGGAGTATGAAAAGTTAATTAATAATCCCGAAAACGAATCTAAGAAGTTAATGCAATTTTGTGAATTGCCTTGGGATATTAAATGCTTAGATTTTTATAAAAGAAAAGATTTAATTTCTAAAACAGCAAGCAATGTCCAGGTAAGAAAACCAATATATAAAGATTCTTTAGAAAAATATAAAAGTTATAAATTTTTTTTAGACAAACATGGTAAAAAGTATTCTTGGTTCAAATAAAAATGACAATATACGCTTTAGCATCTGGTTCTGGGGCATCAGGCATTGCAGTGATAAGAGTTTCAGGCAAAAATACTACTAATGTAATAAAAAGTTTAACTAATTCAAAATTACCAACCCCAAGAGTAGCAACACTTAAAAAATTCAGTGAAAATGGGCAAAAAAACCTAATTGACGAAGGCGTAATTATATGGTTTCCAGCTCCAAATAGCTACACAGGAGAAGATTTAGCAGAATTCCATATCCATGGAAGTCATGCAGTTATTAAAGCAATGCATTCAGCCATATCAAAACTGAAAGGTTGTCGATTGGCTGAGCCGGGTGAATTTACAAAGAGAGCATTTCAAAATGGAAAAATAAATTTACTTAAAGCAGAAAGTATTGCTGATCTGATTTCATCGGAGACTGAAATTCAAAGAAAACAAGCTCTTAAAATTATGAGCGGGAAATCTTCAGATAAATATAACTCCTGGAGAGAGAGACTTTTAAAAATTTTGTCACATGTGGAGGCAAAAATTGATTTTCCTGATGAAGATTTACCTAAAGATATTATTAAAAATGTTCAAAAAATATCTAATGATGTTTTAAGTGAAATTAAAAAAACATTAAATAACCAAAAAGTAGGCGAAAGAATTAGAGAGGGATTTAAGATTGCAATTGTGGGACCACCCAATTCTGGAAAATCCAGTTTATTAAATTATCTTTCAAAACGAGATGCGGCTATTGTTTCAGAAATTGCCGGTACAACGAGAGATGTTATAGAAACACATCTTAATCTTGATGGGTATCCAGTGATCGTGTCTGATACAGCAGGAATCAGAAATTCTAAAGATGAAATAGAAAAAAAAGGTATTAAAATAGCCCTAGAACGTGCAGAAAATGCCGATTTGAGGTTGGTTATCGTATCAGTTAAAAACATCAATTTTAATGGTGTTTTAAAGGGTTTTCTTACAAAAAACACTATTTTAGTAGTAAATAAATCTGACTTAATAAAAGGAAAGTTAAATAAAAAATTAAAAAAAAATGACCACGTTTTAGTATCTATTAAAAAAGATTTAAATTTAAATAAACTAATTAAAAAAATAAAAAATAAGTTAAAATTTTTCTTTCACACCAATGAAGATGTTTTAATTACCAGAGAACGACACAGACAAAATTTAATTAATTGTATTTATCATTTAGAAAATTTTAAAAAAAAAAAATCAGTACATGATTTTGACAAAGCTGCTGAAGATTTAAGATTAGCCACAAGACACCTTGGAATGATTGTTGGCAAGGTAGACGTAGAAGAAATATTGGGCAGTATTTTTAATAACTTCTGTATTGGTAAATAGTTAAGTCCTCTCTAGATAAAATTAAAATCAAAAATAATTAACAAAAATTTAATAAAAAAAAACGATCAAATTGCTAGTCAAATCAACGCTTTTTTAACAATTAAATCTCTTATCTTGTAAATAAATCTAGCAGCTGTAAATTGATATTATGAAAAATGATTTAATATTTGATGTTGTTGTAATCGGAGGAGGCCATGCGGGGTGCGAAGCGGCTTCCGCTTCTGCGCGTATGGGCGTTAGCACTGCCCTGTTTACACATAAGATTGATACTATAGGAGAAATGTCATGTAATCCTGCAATAGGTGGACTAGGCAAAGGTCATCTTGTTAAAGAGATCGATGCGCTGGACGGTGTAATGGGTGTTGTGGCAGACAAATCTGGAATTCAGTACAGATTATTAAATAGAAGCAGAGGTCCTGCAGTCAGGGGACCAAGAACACAATCGGATCGCGCGCTATATAAAAAACACATGCAAGAATCTATCTTAAGTTACTGTAATTTAAGTGTTTTTTCTGATCCTGTAGTCAATTTCATTTTTTACAAAAATAAAATTATTGGATTTCATACAGAGTCGGGAAAAAAAGTAAATTGCAAGAAAATGATTCTAACAACTGGAACTTTTCTAAATGGATTAATTCATATCGGTAATGAAAGAACGCCAGCCGGTCGTCATGATGAAAAGCCTTCGACAGGTCTGAGTGAACAATTAAAAAAATTTGAAATTATATTAGGTAGATTAAAAACTGGCACCCCACCCAGATTAGATGGTTCTACAATTAATTATTCAAATCTAGAAAAACAAGATGCCGACGACCAACCAGAATATTTCTCTTTTCTGACAAACAAAACTTACAATAAACAAATTGCATGCAGTCTTACATACACAAATAAAGAAGTTCATGAGATTGTAAAAAAAAATTTAAATAAGAGTGCAATGTACTCTGGTAGTATTAAGGGAATCGGCCCAAGATATTGCCCCTCTATTGAAGATAAAATTGTAAAATTTTCTGAAAAAACTAGTCATCAAATCTTCTTAGAACCTGAAGGTTTAAATGATAATACTGTCTACCCAAACGGAATTTCTACTTCTTTGCCAGTTTCAATACAGGAAGAATTATTAAGTAAAATCAATGGCTTAGAAAACACTCGTATTATTAGACCAGGATATGCGATTGAATATGATTATGTTGATCCACGAGAGCTATACCATACATTGGAATCAAAAAAAATAAATTCACTTTATCTTGCAGGCCAAATTAATGGCACAACAGGTTATGAGGAAGCTGCAGCGCAAGGTCTTATGGCTGGTATTAATGCTGCTCTATCAATAAAAAAACTTGCTCCACTAGTACTTGATAGGGCTCAGGCATATATTGGGGTTATGATTGATGATTTAGTCACAAAAGGTGTTTCTGAACCATATAGAATGTTTACCTCTAGAGCTGAATATAGACTTAGTTTGCGTGCAGATAATGCAGATTCAAGATTAACCCAAATTGGAATTAATATTGGTCTTGTTGGAAAAATTCGAAAAAACTTATATATTACAAAAGCAAAGAAAATTAACTTCTTAAGTAATATGCTTAAAAATATAACAATTTCCCCTAATGAAGCATCAAAATTTGCCATCAAAATAGCTAAAGATGGAGTAAAAAGAACTGCTTTTAATTTATTGTCTAGAAATGGAGTAAATGTTAAAAAATTAAGAACAATTTGGAGTAAAATACCGAAATATTCTCGAGCGGAAGAAGAGCAAATCGAAATTAGTGCTCATTATTCAGGTTATCTAGACAAGCAAGAGGCTGATATAATAGCTTTTAGAAAAGATGAAAATCTAGTTATTCCAGATAATATTAATTTTTCAAATTTAAGCGGTCTTTCAAGTGAAGTAAAAAGTAAATTTGAGTTAATTAAGCCCAAAACTTTAGGCCAAGCTCTTAGAATAGATGGAATTACTCCTGCCGCTGTTTATATACTTCTTTCTCATGTAAAAAAAGGCCACAAAAAATCAAAAATGGCATAAATGGACAAATCTACCCAAATTGACACTTTTTGTAGATTAACTCAAGTTTCACGTGAAACAATCTCTAGTTTAATAATGTATGAAGAGATTCTCTTAGAAAGTAATAAAAATTTAAACTTAATAGGAAAATCAACATTAAATCAAATATGGATAAGACATTTTATAGATAGTGCTCAAATCATTGATTTTATTGATAAAAATAGTAAAACTATTTTAGATTTAGGCTCAGGAGCTGGTTTTCCAGGATTAATAATAGCAATTATGGCTAAAGATAGAAAAATTCCTTTTAAAATTCAGCTACTAGAAAAAAGTAAAAAAAAAGCTGAATTTTTAAATAAAGTTATAAATAAGCTAAAATTAAAAGTTAAAGTACTGAATGAAAATGTGTTTGAAAAAAATATCAAAATGAAAAATGATGTTTTCTTATCACGGGCATTTAAACCATTAGAAAAAATTTTAGAACTTATTAACAATCAAGCCCAAAATTGGAATAAAATATTAATATACCAAGGAAAAACTGGAAATGAAGAGTTGCTTCAAGTTTCAAAAAGTTGGAATATTAAGTATAAGCAATGGAGGAGTGTGACCAGCAGCGATTCGAAAATATTAGAAATAAAGGAACTAAAAAAAAAAATTGATTAATAGCCAAATTATATCTGTGATAAATCAAAAAGGAGGAGTGGGTAAAACCACTACTGTAATTAATTTAGCAACAGCCTTATCTTATAAAAATAAAAAAATTCTAGTAATAGATTTGGACCCGCAAGGAAATGCCACAACAGGTTTTGGATTATCAAATGCAGATGATAATAAAACAATTTATGATGTTTTGAATGGCAATTCTAATTTTGAAGAAGCAATTAAAGATACTAAAATAAAAAACCTGAAGATAGTTTCATCAAATGTTGATTTATCTGGTTTGGAAGTCGAAACAGCCAACGAGGAGAGAAGGGCATTTTTATTAAAGGATAAGATCGAAAATTTTATGAAAAGTGAAAAAAATGATTTTTCTTACATTTTTATCGATTGCCCACCATCCTTAAGTCTTTTGACGGTCATGTCCCTCGTTGCTGCAAAATCATTAGTTGTCCCGCTTCAAGCAGAATTTTTTGCATTAGAGGGATTGAGTCAATTGATCAAAACTATTGATAGAGTTAAAGAAAAACTAAATCCAGATTTAAGTATAAGAGGTGTACTTTTAACAATGTATGATAAACGAAATAAACTTTCGTCAGAAGTGGATTTAGAAGCAAGGAATTTTTTTAAAAACAAAGTCTATAAAACGGTTATACCAAGAAATGTAAGATTATCAGAAGCCCCTTCTCACGGCACTCCAGTCTTGATTTACGACAAAAATTGCACTGGTAGTAAATCTTATTTAAGCTTTGCTGATGAATTTATCGAACAAGAAAATGTAATGGAGAGCGCTGCTTAATGAGTGAAAATCATGATACATTTGAAATTGATAGTATTGAACTAATATCTTCGAAAAATAAAAAAATTAATAATCCTTTAAAAAAAGGTTTAGGAAGAGGTTTATCATCCCTTTTAGGAGAATCGAAAAAAACAAATGATACAAATAAACTTTCAATAAAAGATATAGTTAGAAATAAATTTCAACCAAGAAAATTTTTTGATAAAGAAAGTTTGAGTGAACTCACAAGTTCAATAAAACAACAGGGAGTTATTCAACCAATAATCGTAAGACCGGACAAGTCATTAAAAGGAAAATATGAAATTATAGCTGGTGAAAGAAGATGGTTAGCTTCACAAAACGCTGGTTTACATGAAGTGCCGGTAGTAATTTTAAATAATATTGATGATGTAAAATCTTTAGAGTTTGCAATTGTAGAAAACGTACAAAGACAAGATCTTAATGCAATTGAAGAAGCCAGAAGCTATCAAAGATTAATAAATGATTTTAATTATGATCAAGTAAAAATATCAAATTTTATTGGAAAAAGTAGAAGTTATATTGCAAATTCCGTGAGGTTATTGTCTCTTCCAGAGGATGTTTTGTCTATGGTAGAACGAGGCATTTTATCCGCTGGTCATGCCAGATCCCTTATAGGATTAAGTAATTCAGCAGAAATAGCAAAAAAAATAATACAAAAAAAACTTTCAGTAAGGCAATCAGAAATTTTAGTAAAGCAGTATAGGTCCAAAAAATTTAAATTAGTTTCCAAAAAAGATGCAAATATTCTTGGTCTGCAACAAGGGTTAGAAGAAAAAACTGGTCTTAATGTTTCAATAAATAACAAAAAAAATAATTCTGGATTTGTTTCTTTCGAGTATCAAAATTTAGATCAGTTAGATAAATTGATTAATGCGATTAAGAATAATTATTAGCTTTTGTGCAAATTTCTAAAAAAAAATTAAAAAAAATTATATTTGATACTTGAGGATTTTTTTTACACAAAAGTTCTGTTTTATTAATTCCTACAATAATTTTATTAAGTTCATCTAAACTCCACATTGATAATTGTTTTTTTACAATGGGTTTTTCCTTCCAAAAAATAGCTGGCTTTGAAGCATTAAGTAAATTATCTAAATTAGCAGATTTTACATCTTGTGCCTTTATTTTTAGCAATCGCTGAACTTTACTACCTAATATTCTTAAAAGTAATATTTGGTTAACCACATTTGAATATAATTCAGAGATAATTTTTTTGTATTGAAGTGTATTTCCGCATAAGCATTCATTAACCAATATTTCAGATTTATAATCCCCCGAAAAATTAATTAAAGTTTTGATTTCGTTGAGATCCAATGTTTTTTTATTCAATGAATATGATTTAATTTTTTCTAGTTCATTTCTTAAATTGTCTCGGTCGGAATTAGATTTTTCTATTAATAAATTTAAAGCTTCTCTCGAAATTGACAAGTTGTTCTTTCTTATTTCTGATTGTGCTATAATTTCTAAATCTTTAGCGGTATCCAAATAGCAAGGGATGCAGATTGATTTTTCATTTTTTTCGAAAAAATTCCTC
>CAJQRF010000019.1 GCA_905612235.1 uncultured Pelagibacteraceae bacterium
CCGCAGGATCTTAAGTACACAGAACTGTCATCTCAGCTAACAGTTCCAAAGAATTTGAATGAACTAGTTGAACAAAACCAACTTGGTTTAGTAATGCTTAAAATTGTTGAAATAATAGGTGAAGACAACATTAGAGATTTAGACCCTGAAACAATTTATTTTTTAAATAGAATATTAAATGATCTAAATTTAAAAAAAATAAGAAATAATATTTTAAGAGAAGCTTTGCCTGCTCGTATCTAAGAATTTCTTGAAAATAATTTCAATTACTTTATTATAATAGTCTTAATAACTAATTCTAATTTTATGGCTTTGAGACAGATTTTAACAGAACCTAACGAAATTTTAAGACAAAAGTCTTTACCTGTAGAAAGTGTTAATGAGGAAATACAAACTCTTATGAATGATATGTTGGAAACTATGTATGCGGCGCCAGGCATCGGTTTAGCGGCAATTCAAGTTGGTGTACCAAAGAGAGTGATTGTTCTTGATATAGGGCAAAAAGACGGACCTAAAAAACCGATGTTTTTTGTAAATCCAGAAATAATTACAAAATCTGAAAATAATTCAACATATGAAGAAGGGTGCTTGTCTGTGCCAGGGCAATTTGCGGAAATTGATAGGCCTAATAATTGTCTAATAAGATATTTAGATTATTATGGTCAAGTACAAGCAATAAAAACTGAAGGAATGCTTGCGACTTGCGTCCAGCATGAGATAGATCATTTAGAAGGTATACTTTTTATTGATTATTTGTCTAAATTAAAAAAGTCGATGATAATTAAAAAACTTTCAAAACAGAAAAAACCAATTGAAAGAATAGTAGTTTAAATTCAATAATAGATTAATGTCATTTAATATAGTTTTTATGGGAACCCCAAAGTTTTCTGTTCCTGGGCTTGAGGCTTTAATTGAAAATAAATTTAATATTATTAAGGTTTATACACAGCCACCAAAAAAATCCAAGAGAGGACAAAAAATTAATCCTTCACCTGTAGAGGTATTTTGTAAAAACAATAAAATAGATTTTAGAAATCCAATAAATCTTAACAATGAAGAAGAATTAAAAATTTTTAAAAAACTTTCTCCTGATATTGTTGTTGTAGCTGCATATGGACAAATAATATCAAAAATTTTTTTAGACATTCCAACATTAGGTTTTATAAACATACATGCATCGCTATTACCAAAATGGAGGGGTGCAGCACCAATTCAAAGAGCAATAATGAATGGTGATAAAAAGACAGGTGTAAGTATTATGAAAATAATAGAAAAATTAGATAGCGGTCCAGTTTTAACCTCAAGAGAACTGATAATAAAAGAAAATAGTACATATGGAGAAATAGAAAAGCAACTTTCTAAGATAGGTGCAAATTTATTAATTGAAAGTTTAAATATAATAAAAAGAGATAAGTCAAAATTTATAGATCAGAAAAATTCTGAAGCTACCTATGCAATGAAAATTAAAAAAAGCGAAGCAAAGATAAATTGGAATTTAGATGCTAATAAAACTTTAGCTCATATACATGGTTTAAGTCCAAACCCAGGAGCTTGGTTTGAATATGAAAAAGAACGATTTAAAATTTTAAAAGCAAAAATAAATTCAATAAATGGAAAAGAAGGTTGTGTGCTTGATGAAAATTTAATAATTGGATGTAAACGAAACTCTATTCAAGTTCTAGAGTTGCAACGCCAAGGAAGAAATAAGCAAAGCGCTAAAGAATTTTTATTAGGTAAAACAATTAGAAAAGGTTCAGCATTAAATTAATGCAAAGATATAAATTACTAATTGAGTATGATGGCACTTCATTTGTCGGCTGGCAATTCCAAAAAAATGGTTTATCAATTCAAGAAGTGTTGCAAATTGCAATATTTAATCTATCTAGGGAAAAAGTAATAGTTATGGGAGCGGGGAGAACAGATGCAGGCGTACATGCCCTTGCACAAGTAGCTCATTTTGATTTAAAAAAAAAAATAGAAAAAAATAAATTCTTGCCAGGATTAAATCAGCACATAGGAAACAAGCCTATTACTATTTTAAAAATAAATAAGGTAAGCAAAAAATTCCATTCAAGATTTGATGCTAAAATAAGAACCTACCAGTATGTTATAATAAATAGACAATCACCATTAGCTCTACAAAAAAATAAGGCATGGCATATTCGAAAAAAATTAGATATTGAAGCAATAAAAAAGGGAGCAAAACTGTTATTAGGTACTCACGATTTCTCAACTTTTAGATCTTCATCTTGTGGGGCAAAATCACCAATAAAAACAATAAAAAATATATTTATTAAAAAAAATAAAGATAAAATCATCATTAAATTTACATCCCAGTCATTTTTACAACAACAAGTAAGATCTATGGTGGGATGTTTAAAGTATTTAGGTGAAGGAAAATGGAAAATATCTAATTTTAAAAAATCATTTAAATCAAAAAGTCGAATAAAGTGTGCACCTCCTGCACCTGCTTGTGGTTTGTATTTGACTAAGGTCAATTACTAATTTTCAGTTAAAGATTTAACATGAAAATCAACGCTTTCCTTTAAAGCATTTAAATCATAACCACCCTCTAAGATTGATACTATTTTCTCATCGCAAAGATTTTTTGCAAGGCTCATTATTCTTTTGGTTAACGTATAAAAATCTTTAGATTCTAAATTTATTTGAGCAAGAGGGTCATCTTTATGCGCATCAAAACCAGCTGATAATAAAATAAATTCAGGTTTAAATTCTTTAAGTTTTATAAAAACACGATCGTAGGCATTCAAAAACTCATGGGTTTGTGTACCAGCTGGCAAAGGGATATTTAGAACATTATCATTTATACCTTTTTCATTTTCCGCACCGGAGCCTGGATAATAAGGATATTGATGAGTAGAAATATATAAAACGTTTTCATTGTTGTAAAAAATATCCTGAGTTCCATTGCCATGGTGAACATCAAAATCAATGATAGCCACTTTAGATATATTATATTTTTTTAATAAATAATAAGCACCAACTGCCACATTATTATAAACACAAAAACCCATAGCTTTTTGTTTTTCTGCATGATGGCCAGGTGGTCTGACAGCACAAAAGGCATTTTTAAATTCTTTTTCCATCACACCATCTATAGCTGTCAAAATTGAGCCAACAGCATCTCTTGTAGCATCTTTGCTACCAGGGGACAAAATCGTATCTCCATCTAAGAAATTTAAACCTTGTTTAGGAAAAGATTTGGTAACATTATTTAAATAGTTTTTTTCATGGGCATATTCTAAATATTTTAGATCAAACTTTGAAGGTTTTTTCCAAATTAAATTTTTTGATTTAATTTTTTTTAAATGATCCAGCACAACAGTTACACGATCAGCTCTCTCAGGATGGCCTTGTCCAGTATCATGATTTAAATAGCTGTCCGTAGTTATTATTCCTGTTTTCATCAATTTAACGAATCTAAAAATTTAAATAAAGATGTTAGCATTCCATGGCCAGATAATTCTATTGCAATTAATATTATCGGAAATATTATAATTTTTTTTCTACTCTTACTCATTATATTTACTTATCCTTTAACTAGGTCTAATTTTTTTTTACCTAATCTCTCATTTCCATTTTCTGTTACAAGATATGTTTCTCCTAAATTCATCGCTAGTTCATTGTCTGAATCCATAAGTATCATGTGCATGAAAAAGACATTACCAGGCTTGATAACATACGGATTACCTGTGTAAAGCATTGGCCAGTCCATCCAGTTTGGAGCAAATAATCCACCAAGGGAATAGCCACAAGCATTCATTCTTGAATTTTTATATCCTAATTTATCAAAAGTTTTAGCATGAATATCAAAAACTTCACCAGCAGTTGATCCTGGTTTTAATTTACTTTTACAAGCATTTAATACTTCAGCGCAAGCATCATACATTTTTTTTTGTTTATCATTTATTTTGCCAATCGGAATAGTTCTGAACATTGCAGAATGGTAATGTTTGTAGGTTCCGGCCCATTCTATCGAAAGTTGATCTATCTCATCTAAATTTCTTTTTTCACTTTGATAACGACATAACAGTGCATTTTCCCCTGAGCCAATAATAAATTCATTTGCTGGATAATCACCGCCACCATTAAAAATAGCTCCCTGCATTTCAGCAAGAATTTTAGATTCACTTACACCACTATGTGCATGCTTCCAAGCAGCTTCCATAGCGTTATCTGCAAGTTCTGCAGCTTTTTTCACATAAATCATTTCTGCTGCTGACTTAACAACTCTGAAATGCGAAATTAGTTCTGATTTATCATGAAGAGTTACAAAGTTATTTAAAGAATTATTTAATCTAATTGCATTTCTTCCAGTCAAGCCATAAGATTCATATTCTACTCCCAGGTTTGATTTCTCTAATCCCAACTCTACTAAAATATTTTTTAAATGGTCTGATGGGTTTGATTGATCTTTATCAATCCAGATTCTTATATCTTTTATAATTGATGTGTTTTGTGCTTGTCTCAAATCAGGAGCTCTAGTTAATAATATTAAATCTCCTTTAGCTGTTAGGATTAAACATTGGAAGAAAACAAAACCAAAAGTATCATATCCAGTGAGCCAGTACATTGATTCTTGCCTGAACATTAATAATGCATCCAATCCTTGGTTTTTTAATTCATTAATAACTCTAGATTGTCGTTCTTTAAATTCTTCTTTTGTAAAGTGAATTCCCATTTTTACTTAAAATAATTTTCTAATATATTTAGATATATATTAGATAGTTTTTTTAAGTCTGACAAAGGAACTGATTCATCAACTTTATGCATTGTTTTTCCGACAAGACCAAATTCTAAGCAGGGCGCAATTTTCCTAATAAACCTAGCATCAGATGTTCCACCCGTAGTTGATAATTTGGGTTTAATTTTTGTAATTTTTCTAATGGTGTTTTGAACCATATAAGTTGTTTTATTTGGTTTTGATAAAAAGGCCTCGCCAGAAACTTGATAATTTATATTAAATTTACACTTAGCTTTTTTAGATATTGATTTAAATATTACATTTAGTTTTTTTTTTAATGAATTTGAGGAGTGTTTATTATTGAATCTGACATTAAATACAGCATGAGCTGATCCTGGAATGACATTGTCAGCATGATTATCTATATTTATTTTAGTTATTTCTAGATTAGAAGCTTGAAAATTTTTTGTTCCTTTATCTAGTTTTATTTCTTTTATTTTTTTTAAAATTTGGATCATTGTGTCAGTTGGATTATTTGCTCTTTTTGGGTAAGCCACATGTCCTTGGCTACCAATAACAGTAAGTCTGCCTGTAATACTTCCTCTTCTTCCAATTTTAATCATTTCACCAAGTTTGTTCGGGTTGGTTGGTTCTCCAACTATGCAAAAATTAATTTTTTCTTTTTTTCTTCTTAAATATTCAACAACTTTTTTTGTTCCATTAACAGCTAACCCTTCTTCATCTCCAGTAATTAATAAACTTATTGAACCTTTAAATTTTCTATTTTTAACTTTAAATCTACTTACTGCAGCTACAAAACAAGCTATAGAAGCCTTCATATCATTAGCACCTCTACCAATTAATTTATTATTCTTAACAGTTGGCTTGAATGGATTAACAGACCAATCACTAATATTTCCTGGCGGGACAACGTCAGTATGCCCCGCATAGCAAAAATTAGGAGATGATTTCCCAAGTTTTGCATATAAATTTTTAATATTTTTAAAATTAATTAGTTGACATTTAAAACCAAGAGATTTTAAGTTTTTTGCTAAAACATTAATTGCCCCAGCATCTTTTGGTGTAATACTTGGTTTACGTATCAATTCTTTAGCTAGTTTTAATTCATTGATTGGCATGAGTTTTTTAATCTCTCAACAAATCATTAATTGAAGTTTTGCTTCTTGTTTTTTCGTCCACTTTTTTTACAATTACTACACAATATAACGATGGACCATCAGGATTATTTTTACTTGGCGTAGAGCCAGGCACCACAACTGAGTAAGCAGGAACTTTTCCATAATGAATTTCACCCGTTGCTCTATCAATAATTCTTGTAGAAGCTCCTATATAAACTCCCATAGATAGAACGGATCCTTTTTCAACTATGACACCTTCAGCTACCTCAGCTCTTGCGCCGACAAAACAATTATCTTCAATTATAGTAGGATTTGCTTGCATAGGTTCTAATACACCACCTATTCCAGCCCCACCTGATATATGACAGTTTTTTCCAATTTGTGCACATGATCCTACAGAAGCCCAAGTGTCAATCATACTTCCTTCATCAACATAAGCGCCTAAATTTACAAACGAGGGCATCAAGACAACATTTTTTCCAATAAATGAACCTTTTCTTACAACTCCATTTGGAACAGATCTAAATCCAGCTTTTATAAATTTTTTTTCATTCCAATCGCGAGTTTTGCCATCCACTTTATCGTACCAAGTAGCATAAGGACCTTTTGAAGTTTTCATTTTATTAACCTTAAAACTTAATAGAATTGCTTTTTTTATCCATTGATTAACAAACCATTCACTATTTTTTTTTTCCGCTACTCTTATTTTTCCTTCATCTAGTAATTCTAATGTTTTACTTATCGCATTTAATAATTTTCTACTAGATTTAGAATTAACTTTAGCTTTATCATCCCAGGCCTCATTAATAATTTTTTCAAAAGAATTAATATTCATTATTTTCAATTTCTAAATTAATTTTTTTTAAAAAATCAGACAAATTGTTCGTTTTATATTTAACAAAATTTCTGTCTGAAAACTCTTTTGCCCACGGTTCATCATTTTCAATCCAAATTGTTTGCATACCCATTTCATATGCTGGTTTTAAATTTCTTGCAATATCTTCAATAAAAACGCATAAATTTGGGTCAATTTTATGTTTTTTTACTAATTTTTTATAGGGTTCTATAGCGGGTTTGGGAAAAAATTCAGAATCAACAATATCAAAAATATCATCAAAGTGTTGATCTATACCAATTCTTCTGGTTACATTAAGAGCATGCTTTCTCGATCCATTCGTAAAAATAATTTTTTTGCCATTAAGTTTTTTTATTTCATTACTTAATTTTAAATCTTTTTCAAGAAAATCTAAATCTACATCATGCACAAATTCTAAAAATTCATCAGCATCAATCTTATGATTTTTAATCATTCCATTTAATGTAGTATTGTATTGATGAAAATAATTTTTTTGTATTTTTTTAGCTTCTATTGCGCTTACTCGAAGTTTATCCGATATATACATTGTCATTTTCTTATCTACCTGTTCGAAAACTTTAGTTTTTCCTGAATAAAGAGTGTTATCCAGGTCAAATATCCAACATTTAATTGATTTAAATATTTTCATTTTCTTATAAGAGTTCCCGATCCTTCGTCAGAAAAAAGTTCAAAAAGAATAGAGTGTTGCTTTCTTCCATCGATAATCACAACACCCCTGACACCATTATTGATTGCATCTATACATGTCCTTATTTTTGGAATCATTCCTTCACTAATTGTTTCGTCATAAATTAATTTTTCCGCATCTGCTGATTTTATTTCAGAAATTAATTTCTTATTTTTGTCATAAACTCCCTCAACATCAGTCATTAGCATTAAACGTCTTGATTTTAAACTTTTAGCCAAAGCTCCTGCTGCAGTATCTGCATTGATATTATATACTTGTTTATTTTCATCAATGCCCATTGGTGAGATGATTGGTATAAAGTTTTCTTTAATAATATTTTTAATTAATTTATCGTCAATTTTAGTAGGACTACCCACAAAACCTAATTCTTTACTTTTTTGAGCAACATAAATTGAATTATTTTCTTTTACATTTATAGATCTAGCATTACAATCTTTTTTTCTTAATGCTTCAACAATCTCTTTATTAAATTCTATCATCACCTCTTCAACAACTTTTATTACTTTTTTATCAGTAACTCGAAGGCCCATAATAAATTTACTTTCTATATTTAAAATACTAAGCTTATTTTTTATTCTTGGACCTCCACCATGCACCACTATAGGAGTTAAACCTATTTTTTTTAATATACTTATATCTTCAATGAAATCATCAAATAGATTTGGATCTAGGAGAACACGTCCACCACACTTAATAACTATTTTTTCTTTAGAATACTTATCAATATATTTTTTTATTTGATGTGTAGAGGGTCCATTTTTTGGCCAGAATTTTTTTATTTTATTATCTAAACTTTCTGTTGACGTCATTGTTTAGACAGTTTTAACTTTAGTGCTTCTTATTATTACCCACTGCTGAGCAATAGTTAATATATTATTTACAGTCCAGTAAACAACCAATCCTGATGGGAATGGCGCCAGAATAATAGTTAAAAAAATTGGGAAAAACATAAAAATTTTAGCTTGAATTGGGTCAGGTGGCGTAGGGTTTAGTTTTTGTTGTATAAACATACTTATGCCCATAAGTATTGGCCACGCACCTATCATTAAAAAAGTCGGAGGATCCCAAGGAATTAGTCCAAATAAATTAAATATAGAAGTCGGGTCTCTATCAGACAAATCTTTTATCCAGCCAAAGAAAGGCTGATGTCTCATTTCTAAAGTAACATAAAGCATTTTATAAATTGCAAAGAAAAAAGGAATCTGAATTAATACAGGTAAGCACCCAGAAACCGGGTTTACTTTTTCTCTTTTATAAAGAGTCATCATTTCTTGTTGTAGTTTTACTTTATCTCCTTTGTGCAACTCTTTTAGTCTTAGCATTTCTGGCTGCAAAACTTTCATTTTTGCCATTGATCTAAAGGAATAATTTGCCAATGGAAAAAATATTAGTCTTATAAGAGCAGTAATTATCACAATAGATAGGCCAAAATTGCCAGTTAATTTAAAAAAATAGTCAATTAAAAAAAATAAAGGTTTTGTAAAGAAATAGAACCAGCCCCAATCTATAGATAGATCAAATTTTTCAATATTTAATTGTTCTGCATAATTATCAATAACACTCACTTCTTTGGCAGCAACAAAAGTATTTATTTTATTTGTGACGGTATTTCCTGGATTTAATATTTTAGCTTCTTTAATTATATAATTAGCTCGATATTTTTCATTCTTCGCAGTGAACTCAGCTTTAAAAGAACTTCCTTTTTCTGGGACAATAGCAGTTAACCAATACTTGTCTGTAATACCCAGCCATCCTTTTGTACTGTTTATTGTAAATTTTTTATCCTCAACATCGTCAAAATTTTCTTCTTTTAGTTCATCTCCAAAAACACCAAGAAAACCTTCGTGCAAAATATATATCTGTCTTCCTTCTGGTTTACCTTTGCGTGTTATTTGTGCATATGGATAAAACTGAAAAGATTTACTAGAGCTATTTTTAATTTCTTGGGTAATTTTAAATAGAAATTTATTATCGATTTCAATTTTTTTTATAAAAGTTAATCCATTTCCATTTTTCCATTCGAGTATAGCAGGATTGTTTGGAGTTAAAGTTCCACTTGTTTTAGCAGACCAGGTCGTATCTAATAAAGGAAGTTTTATTTTTTCATTACCACCAGTCGCCCAACCAGTTTCAATAAAATATTCTTTTGAAGAGTTTTTTGGATTTAAAAAAGTCACTTTATCTTCTCCATTTAAATCTTCTTTATAATTTTTAAAAATTATATCATCTATAATCGCGCCTTCGAGTGAAATTGATCCTTTAATACTTTCGTTTTCAATTTTGATTCTTTTGGTGCTATTAATTACGTCATCTCTAGTTACGGAATTTTTAATTTTCTGTTCACTTTCATCAATTGATGGAGAGGACAGGTTTTCATTTTCTGATAGTTGTTTCTCATATGTCTGTTGTTCTGCTATTGGTTGATCAAAAAAAATCGCCCAAAAAAACAAAACTGCAGATGAAAGAATTACGGCCAAGAGCACATTTCTTGTTTCCATTTATTTCTTTCCTTTCTTTAAAATTCTCACTGGGTCATAACCACTGCTGCCACCTAAAATTTTTATCGGATGACATCGCAAAATTCTTTTTATACCAAAATAAATACCTTTAAAAAATCCATTAACTTTTAACGATGTGATAAAATAATCTGAACATGTTGGCATGTATCTACAATTTGAAGGAAAATAAGGAGAGATAAAATATTTATAAAATTTAATTATTAAAATTAAAATATTGATTATTATTTTCATAATTTTACGCTCTCTTGGTTAATTTTTTTAAACGTTTTATTTGCTTCATATAAAACATTAGCAAATTTATCTTTATATACATTATTTTTTCCAAAAATTACATAAGTGTAGTTTAAGTCTATTAGCTGTTTTTCGTTTAAAATTTTTTGAATTGCATACTTTAGTTTTCGTTTTATCTTATTTCTGATTACCGCGTTACCAATTTTTTTTTTCATTACAAAACTTATGTTTAAGCATTTATTAATTTTTTTTTTTAAGATTTTATCAAAATAAATAGTAAAATACCTATTATTCAATTTATTTTTTTTTAAAATTTTTAAAAAGTCTTTACTTTGATTTAAACTCTTAAATCTGATCATTTTTGAACTCAAATTTAGGTGGAAATTTTTTTACGTCCTTTTGCTCTTCTTCTGGCAATAGTTTTTCTTCCACCCTTCTTATTCATTCTAGATCTAAAGCCATGCCTTCTTTTTCTTACGATACGGCTAGGTTGGTATGTTCTTTTCATGAAATTTATTTAGTTCTTCTTAAAATTTTTTGATAGTTATAGGTAATAAGTATGAACAAGTACAGATAAAAAAAATTATGAAATTAAACACTTTGGGTCTAAAAATTACTCTTGGAATAACATATTTAACTTTAATTTTTTTAGGGTTGTATTTTCTATTTTCTGTGGTCGATATTAAAGATTTAATGAGTTATGAATTTATAAGGTTAAATAAAGATGTGATCCTGAAATATAAGAATGAAAATTTTATATTTCTAACTGTGATGTTTTTTACTTTTAGTGTTGTTTGGGTTTTGCTACTTGGCTTTGCAATGCCATTATTAATATTTGCAGGTTTTGTTTTTGGAAAGTGGTGGGGAATCTTAATTTCACTTACGTCAACTACTATAGGGGCAGTTCTTTTATACTTGTTAGTAGGTTTCTTTTTCCGAAAAACTATTGAAGAAAAATTGGCACCAAAATTTTCAAAGCTAAAAGAATTTTTCCAAAAAAATGATACTCTTTATTTTATGAGCTATAGATTCATTGGTGGCGGAGGAACGCCTTATGCAATACAAAATATTCTTCCAATCTTGTTTAATATGTCTGTTAAAAATTATGCGATAGCTACTTTTGTTGGCAGCATGCCCTCAATGTTTGTTACAGTTTCTCTTGGCAGTGGCATAGAAAGTGTAATAGACCAGAATGCCACACTTAGTTTTGCGTCAGTTTTGTTTTCACCTGAAATTTATTTACCTATAATTGCTTTTTTTATAATTTTAATTTTTGCATTTTTAATAAAGAAATTGTATTTCAAACAATAAAATATTTATGAAACATATATATTTAGAAGAAATAAAAAAATTAGAATCGGAACCTAAAATTGTAAATATTTTTTCTGAAAAAGAAATAAAAATGATCCAAGAACTTTATGAAACTCTTACATATACAGTTTTTAATAAAAAACAAAATGTTAAGAAAAAAGGATGGATTCAAAATATTAATAAAGAATTAGATAAAATTTATTTTGAAAAAATTAAAGATGTTTTGGGAGACTTTAAAATGGATACTTTAAAATCAAAAAGTGGTGATGATTATTTTGGTCTTTTTCATGAAAGCTTTTCACCTTTACCTTTACATGTAGACTCTGGTTTTGATGAGGAGGCAATAATTTATAAACAGCTGATTACACCCTTGTCACCAATTGGAGATACTGTTATTTTTAAAAATAAGTGGTATGGAAAATCAACTTCATTTACCATAGATCCAGAAGAACTTAAGTTTAAACCTAAACCTGAGCAAAACGAAAGATCCTCAGACCATTTAGGAAAAGAGGATTTTGATAAAGGAATTCATAAAGAAAACTTAACACACATAGATATAAATAATCTTAAAGGATTAAAAGTACAAATGATTTATAAATGGAAAGTTGGTGAAACACTTATAGTGGATAGAACTCACATACACAGCTCTTCTTCAAGAATTAACGAAAAGAAATTAGGCTTAACAACATTTACAAAAAAGTAACATGGCAATATACGACTGTTTTCAATTTTTTAATGAAGAACATATTTTGGATTTAAGATTAAATATTTTAAATAAATTTGTTGATTTTTTTGTTTTTGTTGAATCTACTTCTGATCATCAAGGCAATCCAAAAAAGCTAAATTTTGATTTAAAAAAGTTCAAAAAATACAGTGATAAAATTATTTATGTAGTAGTAGATGATACAGCTGAAGCTATTAAGAAACCACATTTGGGAGGAGAATCTTTAGTTGAACAACACCAAAGAAACTCACTTATGAGGGGATTAAATAATTGCAACGATAACGACCTAATTATTCTTTCAGACGTTGATGAAATACCCGATCCTAATAAAATAAATTTATTTAATAAAAAAAATAAATATGCAGTTTTTTCCCAGAAAATGTTTAACTATAAGCTTAATTTACTAAATGAGACAGAAAGTGGCTGGCATGGATCGAAAGCGTGTTTAAAAAAAAATCTTAAATCACCACAGTGGTTAAGAAATCTTAAGTTTAAAACATATCCTTTTTGGAGATTAGATAAAATAAGAAATCTTCAAATTATTGAGAATGGTGGATGGCATTTCGCATATCTTCAAAATCCAGAGAGTATATCAAAGAAGATAAGATCTTTTGCTCATGGTGAATTTAATAATGAAAATTTTGCCAATGAAGAAAATATCAAAGAAAAAATTAAAATGGGAAAAGATATTTTTGATAGGAAAATAAGCTATAAAAAGGTGGAAATAGACAAGTCCTTTCCAAAATATATTGTAGAAAATAAAGAAAAATTAAAAAATTGGATAATATAATAATTTTAAATACAGAAGGCTTTTCATCCATAACATCATGTCTGGGCATAAATTTTTTTAGCTAAATTAGTCGTGCTGGTTCTCGTAAAATGAGAATTGCAGAACAATTGCTTAATGCTTGTACAAAAAATTGCCATATTATTTAACTAACTTGACAATACAGCAAACAACAAAGTACAAACAATATCAATAAATGGAAAATTTATGGGCATACATTATGATTATAAATCTAAGCGTGGAGAAAGAGCTGTCTTGAAAGAAGCTAAGAGAAAGGCTCGATTAGCTGAGCGTCGAGCAAAAAGATTAGTGTCCTCAGAAATTGTAGAAAAGAAAGAAGTAAAAACACACGATATTAAAAAAACAATCACGCTTGATGATTTAACTAATCCAAATCAAAAATAAAATGGATGAAAATAGATTTAAAAAAAGAAATAAGAAACACAAGGATTGCAAGAGCATTAAAAGTTAATCTTAAAAAAAGAAAAGCATTTCAAGATAAAACTAAAAAAAAATTAAATAATAATAAATGAGCGTCTTATCAGATCGATGGATTAAAAAAATGGCTCTGGAAAAAGAAATGATAAAGCCATTTATTTCAGAACAAAAGCGAGAAAAATCTGTTTCTTACGGCTTGTCTTCTTTTGGTTATGACGCAAGAGTTTCTGACGAGTTTAAAATTTTCACAGATGTTAACTCAGAAATAGTAGATCCAAAAAATTTTAAGAAAAGTAGTTTTGTTTCAAGAAAAGCAAACGAGTGTATTATACCTCCAAATTCCTTTGTGTTAGCAAGTACTGTGGAATATTTTAAAATACCAAAAGATGTTTTGGTAATTTGTTTGGGAAAATCAACATATGCAAGATGTGGCATAATTGTAAATGTTACACCACTAGAACCAGGTTGGGAAGGCAATGTTACACTTGAATTTTCAAACACAACACCTTCGCCTGCAAAAATTTATGCCAACGAAGGAGCTGCACAATTTATTTTTTTAAAAGGGAACGAAGAACCAGAAATAACTTACGAAAAAAGAAACGGAAAATATATGAAACAAATTGGAGTTACTTTACCAAAAATTTGAATTTTTTATTAAATGAAAAAATTAGAAATTATAGGTGGAAAAAAAATATCAGGAACCATCTCAATTTCAGGATCAAAAAATGCCACACTTCCTATATTAGCTTCTACAATCTTAACAAACAAAAAAATCATTATTGAAAATGTACCTTTAGTAAAAGATGTAGAAACTATGGCTGAGCTTCTAAGCAATATGGGATCAAACCTAAAATTTGATAAAAAAAAAAAGAAAATTACAATAATAAATGAAAAAAAATTAAAAACATTTGCTCCTTATCATTCATTAAAAACGATGCGTGCGGGGATATTAGTTCTTGGGCCCTTGCTGGCAAAATTTAAAGTTGCAAAAGTATCATTGCCAGGAGGATGTGCAATTGGCTCAAGACCAGTTGATATTCATTTAGATGCATTAAAAAAAATGGGAGCAAAAATAAAAATTAAAGATGGTTATATTCATGCTTCGGTTCAAAAAAATTTAAAAGGATGCACAATAAAATTTCCAAAAATATCAGTGGGTGCTACAGAAAATATTTTAATAGCGGCATGTTTTGCACAAGGAATAACAAAATTAAGAAATTGCGCTTTAGAACCTGAAATAGGAGATTTAATTAATTTTTTAAAAAAACTTGGGTGTAATATTCATAGAACAGGCAAAAGAAGTATAAATGTTACGGGTGTAGAAAAGTTAAATTCAGCTGTTCACAAAGTTATTTTTGATAGAATTGAAGCTGGAACTTATATAATTGCAGCAGCCCTAACAAAAGGACGTTTAAAAATTAAAAATATTATTCCAAAAATTATTTTAACTGAGATTAACTTTTTGGTTAAAATGGGTGTAAAAATTATTAAAAAGAAAAATTATATAATTGTAAACCGTTTAAAAAATCTTAAAAAAATAGATATTTCGACAAAACCATATCCTGGATTTCCAACAGATCTTCAGGCACAAATAATGGTTCTAATGACAATGGCAAAAGGAGTTTCTACAATAAAAGAAAATATTTTTGAAAATCGTTTTATGCATGTTTCAGAATTAAGAAGAATGGGAGCTAAAATTAAAATAAATAATAATAAAGCAACCATTTTTGGAATGAGTAAATTAAACGGAGCAGAATTAATGGCCACAGATCTTAGAGCATCTGTTTGTTTGGTTTTAGCTGGACTTGTTCCTTCTAATAAAACTATTTTAAATAGAATCTATCACCTAGATAGAGGTTATGAAAAAATTGAAAAAAAATTATCAAGATGTGGAGCGCATATCAAAAGGTTAAATTAATTTGGATGTTGATTTAATGAATAATATAAAATAAAAGTTCAAAAAAGGGAGATTAAATTGGCTAAACAAGATTTTTTAGAGTTAAGAGGTAAAGTAACTGAACTGTTACCTAATGCGATGTTTAGAGTTAAACTTGAAAACAAGCATGAAGTTTTGGCACATACCGCTGGGAAATTAAGAAAAAATAGAATAAGAATATTAACAGGCGACAATGTTATGGTTGAAGTTACACCATATGATTTAACCAAAGGTAGAATAATCTTTAGGTTTTAGTGAGGCCAGGTAGCTCAGTTGGTAGAGCAGAGCCCTGAAAAGGCTTGTGTCGGCGGTTCGAATCCGTCCCTGGCCACCACAAATTTAACAGTAACTGTTTATTTATAAAAATAAAATTCACAATTTATCGTGTTTTTTTAAAATTATATTTCAACTTGACATATCTATTTCAAACATATTAAAAAGATTTCTGTTATGGAGCAATCTATAATAAATTATAAATAAAAAGAAAAAGTAAATGAGTCTCAAAGTTAAAGTAAAATGGTTTAATGGAAAAAAAAGTTATGGTTTCATTGAACGTGAAGATAAAGAAAAAAGATGTGTTTGTTCATCATTCAGCTGTAAGAGAAGCTGGCCTAGAATATATTAACGGAGGCGATGAATTAACATTTGAAGTTGAGAACGGCGAAAAAGGTCCTTCCGCAGTTAATCTGCAAAAAGCTTAATCGTATTTCAATAAATTTCACAATATATGATACAGAACTTTATTAGATATTTCATTTAGATCTGCATCAGAAAATTTGTTGGTAGATTAGCTAGCAATGAATTTAAATTAAACAAGAAAGGTAAAAAACATGAGCATAAAAGGAAAAGTTAAATGGTTTAACCCACAGAAGGGTTTTGGTTTTATTGAACGAGAAGACAAAGAAAAAGATGTGTTCGTTCATTCTTCTGCGGCTCAAGCAGCAAACATAGATTTGAATGAAGGTGATACATTGACTTTTGATGTTGAGGAAGGCCAAAAAGGCCCTGCCGCTGTAAATCTGCAAAAAGCTTAATCAAATACAATCTGTTGTTGCAAAGTAAAAATTTTGTGTTACTTTGCAGCAATGATTAAAAATTTAAAAATCATCTTAGTAAAAAACGCAAAACATCATTTTGCTCATGCTGGGCTATCGCTTAGCTATTAATCATACATAAGAATTTTAATTTACAATAATTTAATATAAAAAGGAGATATGCAGCTGTAGCTCAGTTGGTTAGAGCACTAGTTTGTGGAACTAGGGGTCGGTGGTTCGAGCCCACCCAGCTGTACCAAAAAATGGTAAAAGAAAAAACACTTAAACCTTCAAAGGAGTTGCCTTTAGGTTTTGTAGATAGGAAAGAAAAAGAATTATTAATCCGTGATTTTGTAATTTCTAACATTAAAGAAGTTATGATTAAGTACGGCTTTCAGTACCTCGAAACCCCAAGTTTCGAGTATACGGATAGTATTGGAAAATTTTTACCTGATAAAGATAGACCAGGTGAAGGAGTTTTTTCTTTTAAAGATGAAAATAAATGGTTGTCTCTTCGGTACGATCTCACTGCTCCTTTAGCAAGATATGTAGCTAAAAATTATTTAGAAATTCCAAAACCTTTTAAAAGATATCAATTAGGTACTGTTTGGAGAAATGAAAAACCAGGACCTGGTCGTTATAGAGAATTTTTACAATTTGATGCTGATTATGTTGGCACAAAAAACTTACAGGCTGACGCTGAACTTTGTGTATTAATATCTGAAATATTAGAAAAATGTGGACTAGATAAAGCTGATTATATTGTTAAAATTTCTTCTAGAAAGTTTACAGACAAATTGTTTGAGCAATTAAAAATTACATCACAAGATCAAATATCCACCACTTTACGTGCGCTTGATAAAACAGACAGACTTGGTTGGGAAGAGGTAAAAAAACTTCTTGGCGAAGGTAGAAAAGATAAATCTGGAGATTATACAAAAGGCGCAAACCTCAAAAACGATCAAATTAAAATAATAGAAGATGCATTAAAGAATAAAACTCCTAACAGCGAAGATGTTGAGGAAATAATAAAAATATTTCAAGCCTATAACTTTAAAAATTATCAATTTGATCCATCAGTTATACGGGGTTTAGAATATTATACGGGGCCTATTTTTGAAGTTAATTTAAATTTTGAGGTAAAAAATTTAAAAGGTAAAACTATTCAATTCGGATCGATTGGAGGAGGAGGGAGATATGATAATCTTATAAATAATTTTGGAAATCTTGATTGTCCAGCTACCGGAATATCAATTGGACTAGATAGATTTGTATTTGCTTTGATGCAGAAAAAAGATTTTAAAATAAAATCTACGCGTCCAGTAATAATATGCGTTTTTGATAAAAACAAAATCAAAGAATATATTGAGATATTAAGTAATCTTAGAAATTCAAATATCAGTTCTGAAATTTATCCAGGAGAAGGTAAGTTAAAAAAACAAATGGAGTACGCTAATAAAATAGGTTCTCCAGCTGTTATTTTGTATGGGGATGATGAAATAAAATCAGGAAAAGTGACTTTAAAAAATCTTGAAACTGGCAATGAGAGTTCTATTAAAATTGAAGATCTAGCAAATGAAATCAGAAAATTACTCTAAAAATATAATAAAAGTTTTTAAGAAAGATGGTTTTGTTTTATCAGAACCAGACGTTCTATTAGATTCAGATTATATTATTCAAAGATCAGGTGAGAATTTTAGAAAGCTAATGCTTACTTTTGATGATGATACTGGAAAAAGCATGTGTTTAAGACCAGATTTGACAGTTGCTTACTGTATAAAATATTTAAAAGATAATTCTAAAGCAAATGCAAAAATTTTTTATTCGGGGCAAGCGTATAGAAGGTCAAATAGTCTAAAAGATAAAGTTATCAATGACCAGCTAGGTATAGAGATCTTGGGTTCTAAAAATAAATCTAGTGATGATTTAAAAATTTTAAAAACAATTACTAATTCAATTAAAAAAATAAAAATAAAAAACACATCGATTAAAGTAGGTGATGTAAGCTTATTTCAAAAGTTAATAGAGTCTTTGAATATTCCGGAGAGATGGAAGATGAGACTGAAAAGACATTTTTGGAGACCAGAATATTTTCAAGATTTACTTAATAGGCTTGAAACTAATTCTGATATAGATCCTGCTGCAGTCAATATAGACAAAAAAAAATTCTCTGAGATGAAGAATCTTGATCAAAATAATGAAATTGCAAACCGAAAAGTTTCTGAAATTTTATCTAGATTTGATAGAAAAATAAAAGACCCAAGATCATTTGCAGAAAATAAGAAAATTGCTGGAATTATCAGAGAGTTTTTAAAAATTAATTGTGAAATTGATAAAATAGAAAAAACTTTAATAGATTTTGTTAAAAAAAATAATTTAAGTAAAAGGGTTTTTAAAGATTTATCAACCATAACAAATTTATCGAAGATAAATTCTAAAACTATTTTTTCAACAAATTTCGGTAGGAATATTGAGTATTATACTGGAATAGTTTTTGAGATATATAATTCATCAAAAAAAGAGATTGCGAGAGGTGGAAGATATGATGGTTTACTGAAAAGCCTTGGATCTAAAAAAAATATTTCAGCAGTAGGAGCTGCAATTAATCTAAATAATTTATAGATATGAAATATTTAATAACTATAGGTTTACCAAGCAAAGGAAGATTAAAAGAAAAATCAATAAGTTTTTTTGAAAAAAATAATTTAAAGCCAATCTCCACTGGAGGAGAAAGAAATTATTTTGCTCAAATCGAGAATTTACCTAATTCAAAAATTATTTATTTACATGCTAAAGAAATAATTCAAAGACTAGGCGATGGAACTATAGACGTAGGTATATCAGGTCTAGACCTATTAAAAGAATCACCAATAAATCTACAAAAAAAAATTGAAGTAAAAAAAAAGCTTGATTTCGGTTTAGCAGATGTTGTGGTAGCCATTCCAAATGATTGGATAGATGTTCAAACAGTAGCAGATTTAGAAGAAGTTTCTTTTGAATTTAGAGACAAAAAAAATATTAGGTTGCGTGTTGCAACCAAATATCCAAATTTAACTAATAATTTTCTTGTTTCAAAAGGCGTCACTCAATACAAGATTGTTCCAAGTCTTGGTGCGACTGAAACTTATCCATTTATTGGATCGTCAGAAATTATTACTGATATAACTTCAACTGGAAAAACATTAAAAGATAATAATTTAAGAGTTCTAAAAGATGGACTTATTTTAAATTCTCAAGCTTGTTTATTGGTTTCAAAAAAAAAGGCCGCTAAGTTGCGGCCTTTTTTGAATTCATTAAATTGAGTGAGATTACATTCCCATTCCACCCATACCACCCATACCACCCATACCTCCAGGAGGCATAGCGGGTCCACCAGCATCTTTATCATCTGGTTTGTCAGCTACCATTGCTTCAGTAGTAATTAGTAATCCAGCAATTGATGCAGCGTCCTGTAAAGCTGTTCTCACAACTTTGGTTGGATCTATAATTCCTTTAGCAAACATATCACAGTACTCTTCATTTTGAGCGTCATACCCTTGGCTTGGCTTTTTAGTTTCTAAAAGTTTTCCTACAATTACAGAGCCATCTACGCCGGCATTTGCTGTAATCTGTCTTATAGGAGCTTCTAAAGCTTTTTTAATTATATCAACACCAGCTTTTTGATCAGCACCTTTAGATTTTACTTTATCTAAATCTTGAGCGGCATAAAGTAATGCGCATCCACCGCCTATAACAACTCCTTCTTCTACAGCTGCTCTAGTTGCGTTTAATGCATCTTCAACTCTATCTTTTCTCTCTTTAACTTCCACTTCTGTTGCTCCACCAACTTTAATTACTGCAACTCCACCAGCTAACTTAGCCAATCTTTCTTGAAGTTTTTCTTTATCATAATCAGAAGTTGTTTCTTCAATTTGTTTTCTGATTTGGTTACATCTAGCTTCAATATCAGCTTTTTTACCGATCCCAGCAACAATTGTTGAATTATCTTTATCAACTTTTATTTTTTTGCAAGAACCTAAATCAGTAATTTTAACATTTTCTAATTTGATTCCTAAATCTTCAGAAATTACCTGCCCACCGGTTAATATACCAATATCTTCTAGCATTTCTTTTCTTCTATCACCAAATCCTGGAGCTTTTACAGCAACAACTTTTAATCCTCCTCTAAGTTTATTTACTACTAGAGTCGCTAAAGCTTCCCCTTCTACATCTTCAGAAATTATCATAAGTGGACGTCCTGCTTGTACAACAGATTCTAGTAAAGGAACTATTGTTTGTAGGTTTGTTAATTTTTTTTCATGCAATAGAATAAGAGGATTATCAAGTTCTGTAATCATTTTATCAGCATTAGTTATGAAGTATGGTGACAAGTATCCTCTGTCGAACTGCATTCCCTCTACTACATCTAATTCAGTTTCAATTCCTTTTGCTTCTTCAACAGTGATTACTCCTTCATTGCCTACTTTTTGCATAGCTTTTGAAATCATATCGCCAATTTCTTTTTCACCATTAGCAGAAATTGTTCCAACCTGTGCTACTTCGTCATTACTCTTAACTTTTTTGGAAGATGCTTTTAATTTTTCAATAACGTGCGCAACTGCATTATCTAGCCCCCTTCTAAGATCCATAGGGTTCATTCCAGCTGTAACATATTTAATTCCTTCTTTAATTATCGATTGAGCTAAAATTGTAGCAGTAGTAGTTCCATCGCCAGCTTCGTCATTAGTTTTGCTTGCAACTTCTTTAACCATTTGAGCGCCCATATTTTCAAATTTATCTTGAAGTTCAATTTCTTTAGCAACGGTAACACCATCTTTTGTTGAACGTGGCGCACCATAAGACTTGTCTAGAACTACATTTCTTCCCTTAGGACCCAAAGTTACTCTAACTACATTTGCAAGGGTATCTACACCCTTCAACATTGCGTTTCTTGCTTCTGTATCAAATTTTACTATTTTTGCCATTTTATTATTTTCCTTTCGAGATTCCCATAATGTCAGATTCTTTCATTATACTATATTCTTTTCCATCTATTTTAACTTCAGTGCCTGACCATTTGCCAAAAAGAACTAAATCTCCAACTTTAACATCCATTGGAATTATTTTCCCATCTTCTGTTCTAGCTCCTGATCCTACTGCAACAACTTTACCTTCTTGCGGCTTTTCTTTAGCAGTATCTGGTATTATTATTCCACCTGAGGTTTTTTCTTCACCGTCTAAAACTTCAATTAAAACACGATCGTGTAAAGGTCTAAATTTCATATTAAATCAACTCCTAATTTTTTTTGTTAGCTGATATATAGTGTTCGTTATAAAAATTGCAATACCCTGATTGAAAATTAGCGAATTATAGCACAAATGAGCCAAAATAGTGTATTTTTAGGTATTCTTAAGCTAATCATTTAATGTCATGAAAACGAAATTTATTAAAGGGCTGCAGGAAGTTCAAAATAAATACGATACTTTTTTTATCGATTTATGGGGAGTGATTCATAACGGCATTCGCCCATACAGTGGAGCTATTGAAGTATTAGAAAATTTAAATAAATTAAATAAACGATTTGTTTTGTTATCTAATGCGCCAAGACCATCAAAAAATGTTAAAGAATTTTTAATAAAAATAAAAATGAATAAATCATTATTAAAAAGCATTTTTACTTCAGGAGAAGCAGCTATAAAAAGTTTAGAAAGAAATGTATTTGGAAAAAATTTTTATCACTTGGGACCCAAAAGAGACAGTAGTTTGTTTGAAAGTTTTGAGAAAAATAAAAAAAATATAAAAGATGCAGATTTTATATTATGTACAGGCTTTTTAGAAGATAAAGAAGAAACTCTAGATTATTACAAAAATCTTTTTAAAAACTATCTGCATCTTAAAATGGTTTGTACTAATCCAGACCTTGTAGTGCATCGTGGTTCAAAAAAAGAATATTGTGCAGGAAAATTAGCTGAAATTTTTAAAAAATTAGGTGGGGAAGTAACTTATTTTGGTAAGCCATATTCTGAAATATATAATTTTTGTATTAAGAAAAATGAAAGAATTCTTGCTATTGGGGACAATATTCAAACAGATATTAAAGGTGCGAATAATATGAATTTTGATTCGTTGTTCATTACAAATGGTGTTCATAAAAAAGATTTTCTAAATTTAAAACTAAAAGACTACGACAATATCCTGAATAAGTATGGCGTAAAAACAAACTATTATCAAAAAAGCTTAACTTGGTGAATAATGAAAATTTTTAGCAAAATAAATATTTCAAAGAAATATAAAAATTCTGCAGTTGCAATTGGTAATTTCGATGGACTTCACAAAGGACATCAGAAAGTGTTTAAGGAAACAAAAAAATTAGCAAAAAAAAATAAAATTAATTTTGGTGTATTAACTTTTTCTCCCTTACCCGTTATGTTTTTTAATAAAAATATAAAAAATTATAGAATAGCTTCAGAAAAAAAAAAAATAGAACTTTTTAAAAAAAGTAACGTAGATTTTGTTATTAATGTAAAGTTCAACAGAAAATTTTCTGAAATCAAAGCGGATGATTTTGTAAAAAAAATTATTTATGAAAAAATTAATCCCAAATTGCTTGCAGTAAGTAATAATTTTAGGTTTGGAAAAAATAGAAAAGGTGACGTGCGTTTACTAAAAAAATCGAGTAAAAATTATGATTATAAACTACTAAACATAAATCCTTTTAAATATTTAGGAAAAACTATTTCATCTACTAAAATTAGAAAATGTTTAAAAGCAGGAAAAATAGAATTAGCAAATAAATTACTTTCTAGAACTTGGTCTATTGAGGGCAAAGTTACAAAAGGAAAACAGATAGGTAGAAAACTAGGTTTTCGCACATGCAATATTAATGTTAAAAAATTTATTTTACCTAAATCAGGAATCTATGCAGTAAAAGTTTTAATAGGAAAAAATAAATTATTTTACAAAGGGATCTCTTATCTTGGCACCAGACCCACTTTTGGAGGAAAAGAAATTTTTCTTGAAACAAATATATTTGGCATAAAAAAAAACTTGTATAAGAAAAGATTGACTGTTTATTTTATAAAATTTTTAAGAGGTGATAAAAAATTTAGTAATTCAACACAATTAATAAAACAAATGAATAAAGATGTAATTTCTGCTAAAAAAGGTTTAAAAGCAAAATTGATACTATGAACAAAATTGATATTAATTTACCCAAAACTTCATTTTCAATGAAGGCAAATTTATCAAACAAAGAACCTGAAATTTTAAAAATTTGGGAAAAAATGGATTTATATAAAAAATTGAGAGAATCTCGAAAAGGTAAAGAAAAATTTGTTCTTCATGATGGTCCTCCGTATGCAAATGGCCATATTCACATGGGAACTGCTCTTAATAAAATTCTTAAAGATATAATTGTTAGATTCCATCAAATGGATGGCAAAGATTCTGTTTACGTACCTGGATGGGATTGTCATGGGCTACCTATAGAATGGAAAATTGAAGAATTATATAAAAAAAATAAAAAAAATAAGGACGAGATACCAATTAAGGATTTTAGAGGAGAGTGTCGTGAATTTGCTGAAAAATGGATAAAGATCCATACTAAAGAATTTAAGAGACTTGGTATTGAGGGTGACTGGAAAAACTATTATTCAACAATGAGTTTTGATGCAGAAGCTCAGATTGTAAGAGAATTAGGAAAATTTTTATTAGACGGAACTTTGTACCAAGGCTACAAGCCTATTCTTTGGTCAACTGTAGAAAAAACAGCATTAGCTGATGCTGAAGTAGAGTATCAAGATCATACTTCGAATACTATTTACACTTCTTTTCAAATAAAAAAAACAGAAAAAGATTTTTTGAAAGATAGCCATGTTGTAATTTGGACTACTACGCCATGGACGATTCCAGTTAATAGAGCGTTAGCTTATAATGATAAAATAAAATATTCAGTTGTTTTAATCGGACAAGGCAATGAAAATTTTAAAGATAAAAAATTAATTATAGCGAGTAAGCTTGTAAAAAAAGTATCTGATGAATGTAATTTAAAAAATTTTAAAATTTTAAAAGAATTTAATGGATCAGATTTAAAAAATACTATTTGTTCACATCCATTAAAAAGCATTGGATATGATTATGATGTCCCAATGTTTCAGGGTGATTTTGTTACATTAGAACAGGGAACTGGAATCGTTCATTTAGCACCCAGCCATGGCCCGGATGATTTTAATCTCTGTTTGAAAAATGGTATTAAAGCCTCGAATACTATAAGCGATGGCGGCTTATATTCTTCTGAAATACCCTTCTTTTCAGGCATTCATATTTTTAAGGCAGACAACAAAGTAATAGAAAAATTATCAGAACACAAAAGTTTATTAGGACATGGCAAGCTCCAACATAGTTTTCCGCATTCGTGGAGATCAAAAGCTCCTTTAGTTTATAGAGCCACTTCTCAATGGTTTATTTCTATGGAGAAAAATAGTTTAAGAAAAAAAGCTCTTAAGGCTATTGATGATACAGCTTTTTATCCCGAGAGGGGAAGAGCCAGAATACGATCAATGATAGAAACAAGACCTGATTGGTGCATCTCAAGACAGAGACTTTGGGGGGTTCCTTTACCTCTTTTCATTTCAAAAAAAACAAACGAACCATTGAAAGATCCAGAAGTTATTGAAAATATTGCAAAAATTTATGAAAAAGTTGGATCTGATTGCTGGTTTACTGACGATGCACAAAAATTTTTAGGAAAAAAATATAAAAAAGAAGATTATATTAAAACTAGTGATATTGTGGAAGTATGGTTTGATAGTGGAGCTTCCCATAGTTATGTTTTAGAAAAAAGAAAAGACTTACATTGGCCAGCTTCTATGTATCTAGAAGGCTCCGATCAACACAGAGGTTGGTTTCATTCATCATTATTAGAATCATGCGGCACGAGAGGAAGGGCTCCTTATAATAGCATTTTAACGCATGGATTTGTGGTTGATGGCAAAGGTTTAAAAATGTCAAAATCAACTGGAAACGTAGTTTCTCCAGAAGATGTTCTAAAAAAATATGGAGCAGATATATTAAGAACATGGGTGGCAGCCTCGGACTACTCTGAAGATTTGAAATTAGATAATTCTATTTTAGAACAGCATGCAGAGTCTTACAGAAAAATTAGAAATACATTTAGATTTTTGTTAGGAAATTTAAAAGATCAAAATTATAATTTGGATCTTAATTCGAAAGAAATTGAAAATTGGCCAGAGCTTGAGCGTTTTATTTTACATCAAGTTTTTTTGATAAATAAAAATTTCGAAAATTATTTTAAAGAATATAATTTCCATAAACTTTATAAAGAGTTAGTAAATTTTTGTTCTTTAGATCTATCAGCTTTTTATTTTGATATAAGAAAAGATGTACTTTATTGCGATGACTTATCGTCAGCAAAAAGAAAATCATGCATTAATTTATTAGGGTTAATTTTAGATATGCTACTAAAATGGTTCGCTCCAATATTATCTTTTACCACTGAAGAAATTTTTCAAATTTTAAATCAAGGTAAAAATTCAAGTATTCATTTACAAACTTTTCCAAAAATTCCTTCAAAATGGCAAAATAAAGAGTTATCCGCAAAATGGGAAAAATTTAAAATAATTAAAAAAGTTGTTAATGCCGCGCTAGAAGTTCAAAGAGCAAACAAAGTTATAGGATCTAGCCTTGAGGCGGATGTGAAAGTTTACTTAAGTAAAGATTATTTAAAAATAGCTAAAGATTTTGATTTATCTGAGAATTTTATTACATCTAAAGCAGAAGCCAAGGACATGATAAATGACGAAAATCTTTTTAAACTAGGGGAAATAAATGAAATTAAAGTGATGATAAAAAAAGCAGAGGGCGAAAAATGCCCAAGATGTTGGAAGATTTCCCCGAAACCTTGCGCTAGATGCTTGGTCAAAAATTGATTCTATGAAAAAAACTATTATTATTCTAACTTTGTTTTTTATTGATAGGTTTACTAAAATTTACTTATTAAATTTACAATCAGAAGGAACAAATATTGATTTATATGTTTTACCATTCTTAAACTTTTATTTGATATGGAATACAGGTATTGGATTTGGCCTAGCTTCAATGGAATCTAATATTTACTATCATATCATTACCACAATAATAGTGCTTGTTAATATTGGGCTTATATATTTGCTTATGAAATCTAAGGGTTTTTATAGTTATCTAGTTGCAGTAATAATTGGTGGATCTTTAGGAAATTTATTCGATAGAATTTACTATTATGCAGTGCCTGACTTTATAGATTTACATATAGGTAGTTATCATTGGTTTATATTTAATGTTGCTGATATTTTTATTACAGTAGGTATAATCGGACTTATATTATTTGAATATTTAAAAGATGAAAAATTTTATAAAAATGAATAAAAAATTAATATTTATAATTCCAATAATTCTTTTTGCCGCCTCTTGCAATTCATTGGACTCTGTTAAAAGAGGATTAACCGGAGAAAAGAGTAAGTCAATGGATGAATTTTTGGTGAAGAAGAAAGACCCTCTTATTTTACCACCTGATTATGCAAACTTGCCGACACCAGTAGATCGGGCGCAAGCTTTTGAAGAAATTTCAAAATTTGAAAAAAGCTTAAAATCTATAATAGAGATAGAAGAAACTTCTTCCATATCCAGTTCAACCGAAAATTCAATATTAAGGAAAATTAAATCAAAATAATGCTAAAACAAGATAATTTTTTTAAAAATTATTTTCTCAATTCAAAGAAATTTAGTAAAAATTTAAAGAAAACTAAAAAAGCTTTTCACCATTTGTTTTCTGAAATAAAAAAAGAACAAATACCCACAATGTTACCTTATGTTAGAAATTGTAAATTAAATTTTTCAAATTCTTTAGTAAAAAAATTTAACAAAAATAAAAACCTTATTGTTATTGGAATGGGAGGTTCAATTTTAGGGACAAAAAGCATTTATTCATTTTTTAAGCACAAAGTAAAAAAAAAAGTGATCTTTTTAGATAACTTAGATTCGAATTTAATTTCCAAGTACCAAAAAATAAAAAATTTAAAAAGCTCTTGTTTCCTTGTGGTTTCTAAATCTGGAAACACTCTTGAAACAATTACAAATTTAGGAATCATATTTTCTGAAAAACTTCTAAGAAAAAAGTTAATTATTATTACTGAAAAAAAAGACAGCGCATTAATGACTATGGCAAATAAATATAATGCCGAATTTATAGAACATAAAAATTTTGTAGGAGGTCGCTATTCAGTATTATCAGAAGTTGGAATATTTCCGGCAGAGCTAATGGGTTTAGATTTAAAAAAATTTAGGAATTTATATGGAAACCTGAGGAATAAAAATTTTATTTCTTCATTAATTTATAATGTAGCTGGCATTTATACTTTAAATGAAAATAAAATTAACAACTCTATTATAATGAATTATGATTCATCGCTTAACGATCTTGGTTTTTGGTATCAGCAACTTGTTTCTGAAAGCTTGAGCAAGAAAGGGAAAGGGATTAATCTTACTCTATCTTATGGACCAAAAGATCATCACAGTTTACTCCAATCATATTTAGACGGACCAAAAGATAAATTTTTCACATTTGTTAATTCAACAGAAAAAAAAAATAAAATAAAAATTAACAAAAAAGTCACTGAAGACAATATGCTTTATTTAAAAAATAAAAATTTACAATTTGTAATTAATGCTCAATGCAAGGCTATAAAAAATGTTTTCAAAAAAAGAAAAATTCCGTTTAGAGAAATTACTTTTAATTTTAAAAGCGAAAAAGAACTAGTAAATATTTTTACTTTTTTTGTTTTAGAAATTATTCTCTTGTCACGATTAATGAATATTAATCCATTTGACCAACCCGCCGTAGAACAAGTAAAAAATGAAACAAGGAAAATTTTACTTTAAAATCCTCCAAATATTATTTTTGATTTTCCATATATTCTTTCATCTATTAATTTAAAATAGTCAGGAAATTTTTCTCTTGTATATTTATCTCTATGTAATACTAAAATTCCATTCTTATTTAATAAATTTTTATGAAAAACTAATTTAATTAATTTATTTATATTTTTATCCTTAAAAGGAGGATCACAAAAAATAAGATCAAATTTAAATGCAAAGACGTTTGATTCTTCTATCAAATTAAAAATATCATTAAAAAGTATTTTAATTTTATTTTTAACCTTTAACTTTTCTATATTTTTTTCTAATATTTCAATTGCACTTTTATTTTTTTCAACAAAATAAACACTTTTTGCTTCTCTTGATAAACATTCCAATCCAAATGATCCTGTTCCGGCGTATATATCTAAAATATTAGAATCATCCATTTTAAATAAAACTTTGTTTGAGTGAATTAATAAATTAAAGATACTTTCTCTGGCCATATCTTTAAGTGGCCTAGTATTTTTATCTTTTGGCACAAATAAGCTCGTACCTTTTAATTTACCCGCCACAATTCTCATTATTATTTGTTATCTATAGCTCTCCAAGCAATATCTTTTCTAAAAAAACCATCGACCCAATCTATTTTTTTTATATTAATTAACGATTTATTTCTTGCTTCAATTAAATTTTTTGAGGATGATGTTATATTTAATACTCTGCCACCATTTGAATAAAATTTATTATCTTTTTTATAAGTAGAGGCATGAAATATTTGATTATTTTTATCTAATTTAATTTTTTCTAAATTCTTTATTTCACTATTCCTAATATAATTAGATGGATAACCTTTTGCACACAAGACAATAGTTATAGATTTTTTTTCTGACCACTTAATTTCTAAATTACTTAGTTTGTTTCTAGTTGCACAATCTATAATTTCTACTAAATCAGTTTCTAACCTCATCATTAGAACCTGACATTCAGGATCACCCATTCTTATATTATATTCTATTAAATATGGTTCACCATCTTTAATCATTAGCCCCACATATAAAAATCCTTTATATGGTTCACCTAAGTTTTTCATTGCTTTTAATGTAGGTTCAATAATTTTTTTTTTTATTTTATCTTCTAGTTTATTCGTCAGAAAAGGTGCGGGAGAGAAAGCCCCCATGCCACCTGTATTTAGACCTATATCTCCTTCACCAACCCTTTTATGATCTTGTGCCGTGCCAAAAAAATTATAAGAATTTTCATCTACTATTATAAAATAACTTAATTCTTCTCCATAAAGAAATTCCTCTATGATAACTTTGTTAGAAGATTTAAATTTACCTTCTAAAATCTCTTTTGCTTTTATTAAAGCGTCTTCTTTAGTTTTGCATATAAAAACACCTTTGCCAGCCGCTAAACCATCAGCTTTAACAACTATTGGAACTTTAAGGTTTTGAATAAAATTTGATGCACCATCAAATTTATCAAAAACTCCAAAACTTGCTGTTGGAATATTATTGTTTTTACATAAATTTTTCATAAATGCTTTTGAACCTTCCAATTGCGAAGAAAATTTATTTGGACCAAATACTCTAGTTTTTTTCTTGTTTAGATAATCTACTAGACCTTCAACCAAGGGCTGTTCCGGGCCGACGATAACAATATCAATATTTTCACTTTTAATTATTTTATAGATGGCATTAAAATCTGAAATATCTTCAACTATATTTTTTGCTATATTTTGAGTTCCGCCATTTCCTGGAATACATATAAGTTTTTTTATCCTTGTGGATTGTTTTAGTTTGTAGCAAATTGAATGTTCGCGACCACCACTTCCTATAACTGCAAAATTCATATATTATAAACATACCAAAAATTAAATATACATGAACGTAAATAAAGCAAAAATTAAATATAATTCAAATGATTTTGAGATTATTAAAGAGGGCGAATATGTTATTTGTGCAGTTTCGGGAAAACATATTTTACTAAACCAATTGACCTATTGGAACGTTGATTTGCAAGAGGCTTATTTTTCTCCAAAAGAAGCTCAACAAAGATACGAAGAGTTAAATAAAAAATGAGAATTTTAATAGCAATAATTTTTTTATTTTTTACAACCTCAAGTTTTGCTCTTACTTTTAAAGGAGAATTTGTACAAGGTTCCTTTATTTTAGGAAAAACAGATCCTGGATTTGAGGTTGTTATTGATAAACAAAAAGTAAAAGTTACTTCAGAGGGTTATTTTGCTTTTGGGTTAAGCCGAGATAGAAAAAATGATGTTGTGATATCAATAAATAAAAAAAAATTTGTAAAGAAGGTTTTTAAAAGAAAATATAAAATTCAAAAAATAGATGGACTTGAAGAAAAAAAAGTAACACCACCAGAAGAGTTTTATGAAAGAATTAAAAGAGAAAACAAATGGATAGGAGAAGCCAGAACAATTGATAGTGATTTAACTTTTTTTAAAAATAAATTTGCTGTACCTGTTAAAAATGCAATCATCACCGGTGTTTATGGAAGTCAAAGAATTTTAAATGGAAAACCAAAATGGCCACATTACGGATTAGATTTTGCTGCAGATGAAGGCACTAAAATAAAAGCTATGTTGGATGGAGTTGTTACTCTAGTAGAGCCAGATTTGTTTTATACTGGAGGAACTTTAATATTTGACCATGGACACGGTATATCAACACTTTATATGCATATGGAAAAAATAATAGTTAAGAAAGGTCAAAAAGTAAAACAAGGTGATATTATTGGAACAGTCGGCTCAACTGGAAGAGCTACCGGAGCACATCTAGACGTAAGACTTAACTGGTTTAATGTACGATTAGATCCAGCAACAGTTCTTAATATTAAATGACTAATAATAAAGAATATATAATTAACCCTAGTGCATTATCTTATTTATGCAATCATTGCGCCTATCTAAAGCAAAACTATAATTTACAAAATCAGTCAATTTCTGCTGGCATAACTAGCACCTTAGATGGAATAGAAAAAAATTATTTTTTAGGAGATAGTAAAAAAATTGATAGTAGCATTACTGGAGGCAGAACTATAGATCCCTATAATAATACTTTCTTTTCCAAAATTCTTTTTGATAAAAAAAATAGACCCTATAGAATTAAAGGAAAAGGGGATGCTATAATTAAGTTTAAAGATGGCTCGTGTGGCATTATTGATTACAAAACCTCTAAGTTCAAAAAAAATACAAATAAATCAGATAGTTTTAAACCTGAGAATCTTCAAAGAAAAGTAGATGAATATAATTCACAACTTCACGCATACTATTTTTTATATTCAAATTTAGAAATTGATGAGAGTTTTTTAAAAGCACAATATCAAAAATCCTGGCCTAGATCACAAGAACCAAAAATTACTCAAGGAGTAAATAGGATTTTAAATAAAATAAAAGAAATATCAGTAGAAAAACCTAAAATTTTTGGTTTAGTTTTTGTTTATCCTGAGGAAGCCAATTTTGAAAACGGAATAAATGTAACATTTTCACATAAATTTGTTAAAGTTAAGATAAATACAGAAGCATTTAATAAAAAAATTACTAATTATTTAGACATGTTATACAAAGATAAGCCCCCTTCTCCTCCTATTAATTGTGGTTGCAATATGCATAAATTTTTTTATGACCCAGAAAAATTAAAGTAATAAAAAATTATTACTTCCATCTATTATGAGACCATATCCACTGGTTTGGGTTTTTTTCTATCATTTTTTCTAAAATTTTATTAATTTTAACAGTGATATCTATCGCATCTTTCTTATTATCTCCTGTTTTTTCAATTTTATAAGGTTTGTGAATAGTCATTTCAAATTTAATTCCATCTTTTCTTTTCAATGAAATTGGCACAAGTTTGCAATTATACTTTAAACATAGTTGTGCTGGTATTGTTGTTGTGTGAGCAGGTTTATTAAAAAAAGAAACTCTAGGTCCTTCACTTACGCGTTGATCGACCATTAAAGCAATACTGTAATTATTTTTTAATTTACGAACTATCTCCCTCATACCCATGCGGCCTTTGGCTATTTGGGTAGGGCAAATATATTTCATTCTTAAGTATTCAATCAAAGGATTTAAAAATATATTATTTAATGGTCTATAAAGAGCGGCACATTTTATCCCACACTTATCTAGCTCCATTGCCATTAATTCAAAGTTTGCAAAATGCCCCGAATAAAAAATTGCAACTTCGTTATTTTTTTTTATATGATCTAAATGTTCTGTTCCATTAATTGAAATATGTTCAAATCCAGTTTTATCGTATTTAAAATCTTTCAAAAAAACATATTCTGCAAAAGTTCTTCCAAAATTCGACCACATACTATTAATAATTTCATTTTCTTTTTTTTTATCAATTTCACCCAGAGCAATTTTTATATTTTTTTTAATAATTAATTTAGACCTAAATGATGGACCAAGATATCTTCCAATTATAGCGCCCACATTTGAAGCAATTTTGAGTCCCACAATTTTAAAAGTTAAAAATAGTGAAATTATAATTATAAATTCGAAAAAATATTTAATTAATTTCATATAATTTTTTTTACCTCATTAATAAATTCATCTTTATTTTCTATCATAACTTTTATTGTTAAATATTTAATATCTTTGTTAAATTTTTTAGGTATTCTCAAATAGTCTTTTTCAGTTGTTAGTAAAATAGCATTATTCTTTTTTGACTTATTAATTAAATTTTCCAATTCTTTTTCAGTATATCTGTGATGATCAGAAAACTTAATTTCATCTACTGTATCTATGTGCATTTCTTTTAATAAATAAAAAAAATTTTCTGGATTACCAATTCCTGCAAAAGCAATAATTTCTTTTTTTTCAATTTTACTAATTTTTTCAACAACGTATTTAGTGTAAAAGATTTTTAAACTTTTATTGTGGCTAAATATTTTTTTTTCAATAGCTGTATTTTGGTCACCGTTTATAATGACAATATGAGCTCTTTTTAGAGCGGACAAGTTTTCCCTTAATGGCCCCGAAGGAATAGTTAAACCATTACCAATCCACTGCTTTTCATTAAAACAAATTATTGATAAGTTTTTTTTTATTGAAAAGTCTTGAAAACCATCATCAAGAATAGCAACATTAATTTTATTTAGCATAGCTTCTTTTATAGCACTTGATCTTTTATTATTTTGATAAACTGGACCGGTTTGTTTCATTAGATCTATTTCATCTTGAAAAGATTTATATTTTTTTCTTACAAATCCTGGATTCATATTTAAATTTACTAAAATTGAAAATAATTCGATGCAAAATGGAGTTTTTCCAGTTCCACCCAAATATATATTTCCAATACAGATAACAGGTATTGAGAACTGTTTTTCTATTGTTATAATTTTTTTTAAAGTTGCTAATAATTTGACAATTAATGAGATAGGAAAAAGAAAAATAGATAAAATAGATATCTGATTTTTATCCCAAAACTTTGGTTTAAAAAAATTCATCTACAGTTGTTTATATATATTTTTTCAATTCCATGATCACATTATTAAAGATATTTTGACCATAATTATGAATTTTTGTTATATTTTCATGATTTTTTGTATAATTTTTTTCAAATTCTTCAACCAAAGATAGACTTAATTCATCTGAATTTTCCACTTCTTTAGTGGCATTTAATGTTTTTAGATATTTGTAAATTTCAGAGAAGTTGCTGACATGAGGTCCATGAAAAATTTTACACCCAAATCTTGCTGGTTCAATTGGATTTTGACCACCATCTCTAAAAAATTTTTTAACTAAAGATTTTCCCAAGAAAATATATTTTGAAATATTGTAAAATTTTAAAGATTCGCCGTAAGAATCTATTATTAGTATATCTGTATCTGACGCAAATTGGCTTATATTACTATAAGTGACTACATTAAGATTTAAATTTGATATCTCTAAGTTAATTTTATCTACTCTATTTATGTGTCTAGGAATGATAATAGTTAAAATATTTTTATAATATTTTTTTAATTTAATATGAGCCTCTGCACACTGAATTTCTTCAGTAGGGTGGGTGCTAGCCGCACACCATATTTTTCGATCCTTAAATTTATCTAAAAGATCATCATCTAGTTTATAATCAGATTTACTTTTAATTTGAGAATATTTAAGATTTCCATAATTTTTTATATTTTTAGCTCCCAGGATATTAAGAAAGTCTTCGCTTTCTTTATTTGAGACAATACATAAGTCAAATTTTTTAAATATTTTTTTTGCAAAATTATTTACTAAGTTCCATCTTTTAAATGACTTTTCGGTTATTCTAGCATTTAGCAATAACAATGGATTCCCTCTATCTTTAATTTGAAAAATGATGTTTGGCCAAATTTCTGAATCAACAAAAATAGACAAATTAGGTTTCCAGTGTTTTAAAAATTTATTGGTAAAAACAGGTATATCTAAAGGCAAAAATTGATGAATTACTTTTGAGTTTTTGGCATATTTTTTTTTTAAAATTTTACTCGAACTTAAAGTTATTGATGTTAAAAGAATTTTATCAATTTTTTTTTCTAGAATGCAGTGCTCTATCATAGGAAGAATGCTCATTGCTTCTCCAACACTTGCCATATGAAACCAAATTAAAAAACCATCTTCTCTAGGAATATTTATTTTTGAAAGTTTTTCTGTATATCTAGCTAAATCTTCTTTACCTCTTTTTCCTCTAATATATAAGTAAATTGGAGCAACTGGATAAAAAAGGTATGTAAATAATTTATACCAGAAATACATAAATTATGCGCTTAACTGCTTGCTATATAAATTTTTATAAAGTGTAGAATTTTTTAATAGCTCTTTGTGAGTTCCAACGTCGGCTATTTTTCCTTTATTTAAAACAAAAATTCTATCTGCTCTAATGATTGTTGATAGTCTATGTGCAATAACTAAAGTAGTTTTATTTTTTGTTAAATTAATAATTGCATTTTGTACTTTTTCTTCAGATTCGGAATCCAAAGACGAGGTTGCTTCATCTAACAATATTATGGGAGAGTTTTTTAATACAGCTCTTGCAATAGAAAGCCTTTGTTTTTGTCCACCTGATAATTTTATACCATTTTCTCCAATTAACGTTTCATATGATTTAGGCAATTGTTCAATAAAATCACTAGCGGCAGCAAAATCGCACGCTTTTTTTATTTCTTCATCAGAAGCATTAAGTTTTGCATATGCTATATTTGTTCGGATTGTGTCATCGAATAAAATTATATCTTGACTAACCATAGAAACATTATTTCTTAAAGAGGAAAGCTTTACATCATTTATATTTTGACCATCAATTTTAATAATACCTTCTTTTGGATCAAAAAATCTTGGAAGCAAATTTATAATTGTACTTTTCCCTGCTCCACTATGACCCACTAGTGCGGCTGTGCTACCTCCTACAATATCAATAGTTATATTTTTGATAGCAGCTTCATCAGTTTTTGGATATACGAAACTTACATTTTTAAATTCTATGCTGCCGGTATTTATTTTTAATTCTGGAGAAGAGGCTATTTCTTTAATTTTAGGTTCAATATCCAAAACTCCAAAAACTCTTTCCGCCCCAGCTGCACCCTGGTAAAACATCATGTTAATAGTAGCTAATGATCTGACCGGTTGATAAGCTAACATCATTGCAGTTAAAAAGGAGAAGAAGTTATTTATTCCCATTTCTCCACTTTTTATCATAAATCCAGAATAATAAATAAATCCTGCTATCATAATGCCAGTTAAAAGTTCCATTATGGGAGTGGCTCTTATCATAATAAATCCAATTTTATTTCTTATATTTTTATTTAATGTAAGTATTTTATCTGATCGCTCTATTTCAAATTTTTCTTGTTGAAAAATTTTTATCATACGAGAACCTTTTAACATTTCAGATAAATAGGCTGTTAGACTCGCATTAAGTTTTGTACTTTCAGTAGTGGCCTTTCCAATTCTTTTACCAAGAGATTTAGAAACAATAGCAGCTAGTGGCATCATAAGCATTGCAAAAATAGCTAATTTCCAATTTTGATAGAACATTAAGGTAATCAAAATAATTAAAGTTAGACTATCTTTCATTAAATTTAATACACCATTGCTAACCAATACATTAACTTGACCAACATCATACATAATGTGAGAAATATATTGGCCTGAATGTTTGGATTCTAATGTATGAAGATCAGATTTTAATATTGAAGCAGCCAACTGTTTTTGAATAGTTAAGACAATTGTATTACCGACCTTAATCAAAACTGTCCTTGCAAGATACAAGCTTGCACCTTTAGTTGAAAAGGCAAAAACAATTAATAAAGGAATTACAAGCATCATTGTTTTATCTTGCTCGATAAACATTTTTTCTATCGCCGGATCGAGTAACCATGCTATCGCTGCAGTGCTACCTGCAACACCAAAAGACAAAAAAAGCGAGATCATCAGCTTATCAAAATATTTTGATACGTAAGAATGATAAAGCCTTAACAAAATTTTTTTTAAAGTTAAAAAATCCATTATAAATTAAACGAAGATATAAATATTAAAATAAGGAAACCAGTTAAATTATTCATCTTAAAGCTATGCAAGCAAGTTTTTGGTTCTTTAATTTTAAAAAATTTTATTTGATAAATTAAAGAAATAATAAAAAAAGATGATAATAAAAAATATTTATCTATTTCCATTAAAAAACCTAGTAGTAAAATAAAAAAAACACATAAGCTATAACAAACTCCCACAAAGATTTTTACATTATTTTTAAATTTAATAGAAGTTGATTTTACGCCAATAATCTCATCATCTTGTATGTCTTGAAGTCCGTAAATCGTGTCATAGCCTAGTGTCCAAAATATGGCTGATAAATATAATATGATTGGTTCAAAAGAGATATTGTTTGTCATTGAACTCCAGGCCATAATTATTCCCCAATTAAAAGTGAGACCTAAAAAAAATTGAGGCCAATAAGTAATTCTTTTCATAAATGGATAGGAAAATGCTAAAGCCATTGAACTAATTCCAAGCATTATTGTAATAAAATTAAATTGTAAAAGGATTAATAATGCAGTTAAACAAAGAATAATTACATAAAGAAAAGCTCTTGATATTGAAATTTTTTTGGATGCAATTGGTCTTTTGTGAGTTCTTTTAACTTTTTTATCTAAATCTTTATCAATAATATCATTAAATATACATCCTGCGCTTCTCATTAAAACTGAGCCTAAAAAAAATAATATTAAATATTTAAAGTAAAGTGCTATTTCACGATTATAAGAATAAGCAAGTGTTAAACTCCATGCGCATGGCCAAAATAAAAGCATAAAACCAATTGGTTTATTTAATCTAGTCAATTCTATGAAAATTTTTATTTGTTTCATTTAATATTTGTTTTTAAATAGCAAATGAACAATTTATAATCAATGTGTTTCGTAAAAATATTTTTTATATTAAGGAATTAGAACTGCTGGTCCTGTAATTTTTCTAGATTCCAAATCTGCATGAGCCTGTTTAACATCATCTAATCTATATTTTTTGTATAGATCTATTTTAATTTGACCTAATTTAATTTTTTCAAACATTATATTGGAACCTTCTTTCAATTCATCTTGTGAGCTCAAGTAGTGCATCATAGCTGGTCTTGTAAAATAAAGCCCTTTAGGTTGTATACTCTTTTTAACATCTATATTTTCAAGAGACCCAGATGCATTTCCAAAAGAAACCATCATGCCTCTAGTTTTTAAACATTCAATAGATTTATGAAATGTATTCTTTCCCACTCCATCATAAACAACAGGGACACCTTTTCCCTTGGTAATTTCTAAAACTTTTTTTGCAAAGTCCTCCTTAGAATAATTTATTACGAAATTGCAACCATTTTTTTTTGCTACACTAATTTTTTCATCAGAGCCAACTGTCCCAATAACGTTGCATCCCATACTTTTTGCCCATTGGCAAAAAATTTGCCCTACACCACCTGCGGCGGCGTGAAACAATATAGTTTCATTTGAAGAGGCAGGGTATGTTTTATGAAGTAAATAATATGCTGTTAATCCCTTTGTCATTAATGTAGCAGCAATTTCAAGATTAATTCCACTAGGCACTTTCACTAAATTTTTTTCAGGGTAGTTTCTTTCTGTTGAGTATGCTCCAAGCGGCGCCCCAGCATAGGCAACGCTATCCCCAACTGAAAAATCTTTTACTTTTGATCCTATTTCTTTTATTACACCAGCACCTTCTAACCCTATTCCAGATGGTAATTTGACAGGATATGAACCTGAACGATGATAAGTATCTATAAAATTTAAGCCTATAGCTTTATGTTCAATAGTAACTTCTTCTGGAGATGGCTTTTCTAAATTAATCGTTTCTAGTTTTAAAACTTCTGGACCACCAGGTTTTTCAATTCTTATAATTCTTGTCATTTTTTACAAAGGTTCCACTATGATAATCTTCAACAGCTTGAAGAATTTCTTTTTTAGTATTCATAACAAACGGTCCGCCTCTAGCTATAGGTTCACCAATTGGTTTTCCAGATATTAGTAAAAATTTTGCCTTAGTGATAGCTTTAACTTTTATTTTTTCACCTTTTGTAAGAAGTATTAAAGTAGAACCATTAACTTTATTATGATTTTCATCACCAATCTTTATTTCTCCTTCAATTAGATAAATAAAAGAATTATGCGTAGAAGGGAGATCAAAATTAAATTCTTTATCTTTTTCAAGCTCAATATCAAAATATACTGGCTCAACATTGTGATCTTTAACAGGACCTTCGGCATCACCAAATTTCCCAGCAATAGTTTTTATTTTTTTATCTGAATCTTTGTGAATCTGCATTTGTTTAGAGTCTATGTAAATGTATTCAGGTTTATTCATCTTTAATTTTGCAGGCATATTTACCCATAATTGAAAACCATGAAGTTTGCCCTCAGACATTGCGGGCATTTCAGAGTGAATTATACCACCACCTGTTTTCATCCATTGCACATCACCTGCAGACATTCTTCCTTTTGCGCCTGTACTATCCTCATGTTCAAATTCTCCAGCAAGCATGTAGGTAACAGTTTCAATTCCTCTGTGCGGGTGAGGAGGGAAGCCACCGGTATAATCATCTTTATTTTCTGAACCAAATTCATCTAACATTAAAAAAGGATCAAAATAATTAGGCTCAACTCCAATACTTCTTTTTAATTTAACGCCCGCACCATCAGAAGTGGGGATAGGCTCAATAATTTTACTTACTTCAATATTTTTCATTTATCTATTTAATTTTTTATCTAGGCTAAAGTTCTTTGCCCCATGAATCGCTAAGAATAAAAATCCACCCGCAAGTCCAATATTTTTGAAAAAAGACACAAACTGTATTTGGTTTGAAAAGTCAGTGTGAAAAATAACTGCTGTAGCAATACAAAACAGACTTAACAAAGCAGCAGAAATTTTAACCTGATAGCCAACTATAATAAGGATAGGGGCAACAACTTCTAAAACTATTGCTGGAATCAGCAAAACTCCTGGAACTCCTAAAGATTCCATCCAACCATGGCTACCTTCATAATTTCCAATCTTACTTACACCGCTTAATAAAAAAATTGCTGAAATAAATATTCTGCCTATTAAATCTAAAATATTTGATACCATTTCAATATTTTCTTTTTTTGTTATTTACTATGTGATCCATCACAGAATGGTCGATTGTTAGTTTGTTTGCAAGCGCAAAGGAATGCTTTTTTTGTTTCTTCAGCTTTATATATAACTGGATTAAACTCTGAACTCTTGTGAGACCCATCACAAAATGGTTGGTTTTTACTTTTTCCACACGCACACCATGCATAAGTTTTTCCCTCTACCAGATCAACTGCAATTGGTTCGCTTCCTGCTTTTTGTCCTTTAATCATTTTTCCTCCTTTTATTTTTTGTCTTTATTGACTTCTATGTAGAGACTTGTTACTAATATTGCAATTACGCATTATAATCATACTAGTATATAAAAACATACCATGAAAGATATAATAGATTGTCCAGCGGAAAGATCCGTTTATTTTATTGGTGGCAAATGGAAAATTAGAATTTTATTTAATTTATCAAGTAAAAAGAAACTTAGATTTGGTGAGTTGAAAAGAAATTTAAAAACTGTAACACAACAAATGCTATCGAAACAACTTAAAGAATTAGCACAAGATGGAATAGTTAATAGAAAAGTTCATCAAATAGTTCCACCAAAAGTAGAGTATTCTCTAACGGAATTTGGAAATTCACTTATACCGATATTAAGATCTTTTTCTGAATGGAATAAAAGGAATTCAAGAACTATTTCATTTAAACTTAATAAGAATTTTGAAGAGAATAGAATTAGATAATTTTAAGCAGTTCTTCTAAATTATTAATAACATGCTTTGGTTTATAACTTAATTTATCAAACACTTTGTTTAACCGATTAACCCACACTGCGTTATAACCAAAAACTCCTCCACCAGAAACATCCCAAGTGTTTGAGCTCATAAAACAAATATTTTCGGGTTTGCAGTCGTATTTTTTAATGGGCATTTCATAAACACTTGAATCAGGTTTATAAATTCCAACAGATTCAATAGAAAAAACATCATCAAAATAATTTTGAATATTATTACTTTCTACTAACCCTTTTAAAAGATCTGGAGTTCCATTGGATAGAATAGAGATTTTAATTTTTTTAGTTTTAAGAACATCTAAACATTTTTTTACCTCAGGGTAGGGGCTGAGTTTTTTATATAAATCTAATAGTTCATTTCTCATTTCTTTTTTAATTTTAAAAGTTTCCATAGTATGATCTAAAGAATCTTCAGTAATTTCCCAAAAGTTTTTATGTTTTTTCATAAGACTTCTCAGCCACGTATATTCAAGCTGAGTAGTTCTCCAGGCATTTGCAAAACCTTCCCACTTAGTTCCAAGTTTTTTTTTACATTTTGCAGCGGCAGAATTTACATCAAATAAAGTGCCATAAGCATCAAACACACAAGCTTTTATATTTTCTATTTTCATAACAAGTCTTCTAATTTTTTAACTTCACCTATTTTAAATATCATTGCATCTTCTTTTTTAAAACCATATTTTTCTGCACTTGCTTTAAAGCGTGCAGGTGGTTCCATAATTGGTTCAAGCGATAGTACAACTGTTCCCCAGTGCATGCCAATCACTTTTTTACTTTTTAAATCTTGTCCAATATTTAATCCCTCCTCAGGGTTTGTATGGTAAATAGATTTATCTTTTTTTGTCGCCATGGGATAAAAATTATATGCTCCAATATTAATAAAAGTTAAATCAATAGGACCGTATTTTTCTCCTAGCTCTTTATAAATATTTCCATAACCTGTGTCACAAGCAAATAATATTTTTTTATCTTTGTATTCTATTAAAAAATTTCCCCATAATGTTTTGTTGGTATCCCACAAACTTCTTTTTGACCAATGAACCGCGGGCAGCAAAGTAATTTTTAAATCATTTACTTTTATTTTATCATACCAATCCATTTCACTTACATCTGCAAAACCATCTCTTGTAAAATATTTTCCAAGTTTAAGAGGAGCTAAAACTTTAGCTTTTTTGTAAGGAAATCTTTGTATAGTTCTAGTGCTCAAGTGATCGTAATGATTATGTGTTAATAAAAATAAATTTACCTCTGGTATCTCTTTAAGGTTAATTGCGGGGTCTACAAATCTTTTAGGACCAAAAATTAAAGGTCCTGTATTTTTTTCAAAAACTGGATCGGTAATGATAGTTGTATTGCCAAGTTTAATTAAAAATGTAGCGTGACCTACCCAAGCTATATAATCTTTATCTTTATATTTTTTAAGATTTTCTAAAACTTCTTTTTTATTAATAACATGTTCTTGTGGAACACTCATATCAAGTTTCTTTTTTTCTTCGTTAAATATCTTAAAGCTCCAATTAAAAGAAGAATCTCTAACAGGAGAACCTTCAGGATTTCTAAAGGTTCCGTCAGGTAAATGATGATAAGGTAAATCTTTCATAGTTTTTGCAAAAGTATTATAGTTAAATGAAAACAAAATAACTAATAATGATATTACAATTTTTTTTTCATGAATAAAAAAATAAGATTATATTTTTCTGACAAAATACAAAGTGGTTTAATAGCACATCTTTCAAAAGATCAATCTCATTATCTAAAAGATGTTATGAGATTAAAAATGAGGGATACATTCTATGTTTTTAACAATCAAGGAGAATGGAAAGCTAGTATTCAGAATTTTGAAAAACAAGTTGTTAAAATTAAAATATTAGAAAAATTAAGAGATAAAAAAAACGAAAAGAACATTTGGTTGGCTTTTACACCAATCAAACAAAACCCATTAAATTTTATAATTCAAAAAGGAACTGAATTAGGTGTACAAAAATTTATTCCTATTTTATCAGAAAGAACAGTAGTTAAAGATATTAATATTAAACGTGTTAAAAAAATTATTATAGAATCTGCTGAGCAGTCAAATCGAATTTCAGTTCCAGAAATTACTACATTGGAAACATTAAAAAATTTTATATCTAACTTCCCAGAGAAAGGATGTTTAGTCTTTTGTGATATTAATTGTGATCAAAGTGATTTTAAAAAAATTTTATCAAAAAAAGATCTAGAACCGATTTGTATTCTTGTTGGACCAGAAGGCGATTTTTCTGAAAATGAAAGAAATTTAATAATTAATTTAGAGCAATCTAAATCTATTTCATTGGCTAAGAATATATTAAGAACTGAGACTGCAGCGGTTGCAGCGGTAACTTTAGTAAACTATCACCTGAATCTAAGTTGAATTTTAAAACTGCATCAAGTTGACACAGCAATTTCATAATTTTTTAAGAGAATCTCGTGACAATAATTTTCATTTACAACTGCTAACGTTGTTATAAAAAGTAAAAAGTTGTAAAAGTACATAAATATTAAACAGTTTTAACAAAGGAATTTAAAAAAGTGTTTGTAGCAGTTATTTTTTTTTTAATTATTATCGCCTCAGTAGTCTTTCATATATGGAGCCCATGGTGGTGGACTCCTGTAGCTTCAAACTGGGGAAATATTGATAGCACAATAGAGCTTACATTTTGGATTACTGGCTCCGTGTTTGTTGCCGTATGTTCTTTCATGTCATATTGCGTATGGAGATATAGATATAGACCAGATAGAAAAGCTGAATACAAACCTGAAGATAAAAAATTAGAAATTCGATTAACTGCACTTACAGCTTTAGGAGTTATAGCGTTATTGGCTCCTGGATTAGTTGTCTGGAATAAGTACGTTACTGTTCCGGAAAATGCTCTCAAGATCGAAGTAGTAGCATACCAATGGGGATGGAATTACAGATTGCCTGGTGATGATGGAATTTTAGGAACAACAAACATTTCTTTAATCAACGATGAAAACCCTTATGGATTAAATCCTGAAGATCCAAATAGCAAAGATGATATTATAGTAATGGATGCAGATCTTCATTTGGAATTAGATCAACCAGTCAAAGTAGAACTTAGATCATACGATGTGTTACATAATTTTTATGTTCCTCAGTTTAGAGCTAAGATGGATACACTTCCAGGTCTTGTTACTTTTTATTGGTTTACTCCTATAAGAACGGGAGATTTTGAAATCCTATGCGCAGAATATTGTGGCACAGGACACTATGCTATGAGAGGAAAAGTTTTAGTTGATGAAAAAACAGATTATACAAATTGGTTAGCAAAACAAATCACACATGAAAAAATGCTTGCTCAAAATAAAGAAAATAAAAAATTATTAACTGCAGAGATTAAAAATTAAGGAGATAAATATGGATAATGAATATAATAATAACAAAATAGAAACTAAAGCAGCCGACTCTTCTTCAGGGAGCTATGTACCGCCTGCAGACAATATTCCTGCTAGCGAAATTCCAGAGCAAGAATTATACCACGCAAAAAGTTTTTGGACTCGTTGGGTATTTTGCCAAGATGCAAAAGTAATTGGAGTTCAGTATGCTTTAACAGCAACAGCTGTTGGCTTAATAGGTTTAGTTCTATCATGGGGAATGAGATTGCAGCTAGGTTTTCCTGAAACATTTTCGTTCTTGGGTCCAGCAACTTATTATCAGTCAGTTACTATGCATGGAATGATCATGGTAGTTTACCTTCTTACAGCATTATTCTTGGGTGGTTTTGGTAATTATTTAATTCCGTTAATGGTCGGAGCGAGAGACATGGTTTTCCCTTATTTAAACATGGTTAGTTTTTGGATGTTTCTTGTTGCAGTTTTAGTTTTGATTTCTAGTTTTTTTGTCCCTGGGGGTCCCACTGGAGCCGGCTGGACTTTATATCCTCCACAAGCAATTTTACCTGGAACTCCTGGCTCTGAGATGGGAATAGTTTTAATGTTAGTTTCCTTATCACTTTTTGTAATTGGTTTTACAATGGGTGGCTTGAATTATGTAATTACTATTTTACAAGCACGAACTCGTGGCATGACGTTAATGCGTATGCCCCTTACAATTTGGGGAATCTTTACAGCCACTGTTCTTGCTCTATTAGCTTTTCCAGCTTTATTTGTAGCTTGCATAATGATGACATTAGATAATTTATTGGGAACAAGTTTTTTCATGCCTGAAATATTTACGATGGGCGAACAATTAGGAACAACTGGTGGAAGCCCAATTTTATTTCAACATTTATTCTGGTTTTTTGGTCATCCTGAAGTTTATATCGTAGCTCTTCCTGCTTTTGGAATAGTGTCAGATCTTATTTCGGTCCATGCAAGAAAAAATATATTTGGTTACAGAATGATGGTTTGGGCAATTGTAATAATAGGAGCTTTAAGTTTTGTAGTCTGGGCACACCATATGTATGTGAGTGGCATGAACCCATATTTTGGTTTCTTTTTTGCTACAACGACATTGATAATCGCGGTTCCTACTGCAATTAAAGTTTACAATTGGGTTTTAACTTTGTGGAGAGGAAATATTCACCTTACAATTCCAATGCTTTTCTCATTAGGTTTTATTGTGACTTTTGTTAATGGTGGAATAACGGGTTTATTTCTTGGAAACGTTATTATAGACATACCTTTATCTGACACATATTTTGTTGTGGCTCATTTTCATATGGTTATGGGAATAGCTCCACTCATGGTAATTTTTGGGGCAATATATCATTGGTTCCCTTTAATTTCAGGAAGACATTTAAATCAAACTTTAGGAAAAATACACTTCTGGATTTCTTTTATAGGAGCTTATGCAATATATTTTCCAATGCATTATTTAGGTTTTATAGGAGTTCCACGTAGATATTATGAAATGTATGACAGCCCTTATATGACAACTGGGGTTGGATTAAATCAATTTATTACAGTAGCAGCTTTGATTGTTGGGTTTACTCAAATTTTGTTTTTGTACAACATTATTCATAGTGCATTTTATGGAGAAAAATCTGAAAAAAATCCATGGAAAGCAAACTCTTTAGAATGGCATACGCCAGAGATGCCTCCAGCTCATGGAAACTTCGGAAAAGATTTGCCTGTTGTCTATCGTTGGCCATATGATTTTAGTGTACCTGGAATTGACAGAGAATATATTCCACAACACGTTGCTCCAAGCGAAGTTCCAACAGCGAAGGTTGAAAAAACGTGAAAAAAAAAGAAGAAAGTTTTTTTAAATTAATTAGCCAAAAACCTTGGGAAGCCTCCCAGGCGATTTTGGATAACGAGCATGACGGGAAAACCTTAGCAGTTAGCAAAGCTAAGCTTGGCGTCAGAACTGTAATGGTTGTGAGTACTATTATCTTTTCATTATTTGTTGTTTCATATTCAGACAGAATGTTGATCCACGATTGGAGAAGCCTATCAGAACCTTGGTTACTTTGGATTAATACTGTAATTTTAATTTTAACAAGTATCGTTTTTCATAGAACTAAAATTTTAGCTGAAAATAATGAATTTGAAAAAGCAAAGAATAGTTTGTTTGTGGTTGGCTTTTTGACCTTTGCTTTTATTACAGGCCAGTTATTAGTTTGGCAACATTTTATTAATTTAGGGCAGTATGCTTCAAGCAATCCAGCAAATGCATTTTTCTATGTCCTTACAGCATTACACAGCCTACATATAATAGGTGGCTTATATTTTTGGGCAAAAGTAACAACAGTATTATTTAAAGAGAGTTACAACATATCAAAAGTTAAACAAAATATTGAGCTATGTGCTATTTATTGGCATTTTTTACTTATAGTTTGGTTTGTTTTGTTTGGTTTAATGATATCAACATAATAGAAAGTACTTAATGAGCGAATTAGATATTTCAAGGCTTCCAAAGGGTGGAAAGGGTTTTGCACATGACTTTGCTGCCGACCAAACAACTTTTAAAGGAGTTCCTTGGGGCAAAGCAATGATGTGGATTTTCCTATTAAGTGACACATTTATTTTTAGTTGTTTTTTAATTTCTTTAATGACAGCCCGATCTTCAACAATAGCAGAATGGCCATATCCCAGTGAAGTTTTTGGATTAACGATTTTCGGAGTCGAGGTTCCCCTGCTGCTTATAGCAATTATGACTTTTGTATTAATTACAAGCAGTGGAACAATGGCGCTTGCAGTTAAGTATGGGTACGAAAGAAACAGAAAGATGTGTGCGTGGCTTATACTAGCTACTGCTATTGGTGGACTTACATTTGTTGGGATGCAGGCTTTTGAGTGGTCAAAATTAATTTTTCATGATGGTATAAGACCTTGGAGCAATCCTTTTGGAGCCGCTCAATTTGGATCCTTCTTTTTTATGATTACGGGATTTCACGGCACACATGTATCTATTGGAGTAATTTTTTTATTTATTTTCGCTAGAAAAACTTTTAGAGGTGATTTCGATACAGGGAGAAGAGGTCATTTTACAAGTATGAAATCTGACTATAAAGCTATAGAAATCCTAGGACTGTATTGGCATTTTGTTGATTTGGTATGGGTATTTATTTTTGCATTTTTCTATCTTTGGTAAAAAATATGGAACAAAATAACAAAAAAACAACATCAACACATAGTATAGGAATATATCTATGGATTTGGGGATTATTATTTGTATTTAGTACATTTTCATACCTAGTTGATTGGTACAATTTTCAAGGCCTTCTTAGATGGTCTTTAATTATATTTTTTATGCTTATTAAAGCAGGGCTAATAATGTCCATATTTATGCATCTATACTGGGAGAGATGGGCTATTGTTAACGTTCTTTTATGGCCAATGACCGCTATTATGGTTTTTGTTGCTATAATGACAGCGGAGTCTAAGTATACTTTTTTTACACGTGCCCTATTTTTTGTAACGGGCGTCTAAACTCAAAAATATTTTAACTTTTTAAATGGAAAATATTAAATCAAAAAATCTTAAATTAGATTATTTTAGTTATGCAAAAGCTTTCTTCAACTTGATGAAGCCTCGTGTAATGTCGTTAGTCATTTTTACTTGTGCAGTTGGATTATTAATAGCACCTACTAAAATTAATTTTTTTGATGCCATGTTTTCTCTTATTGCTGTTGCTTTAGGATCTGGAGCAGCTGGAGCATTAAACATGTGGTATGAATCAGATTTAGATTCAATAATGACCAGAACTTGCTTGAGACCAATTCCAACTGGCAAATTAACTAGAAATGAAGCTTTAGTGTTCGGAATTTTAGCATCATTTATTTCTGTTATAGGACTTTATATATTTTCAAATTTGGTGGCAGCCACAACTTTAATAGTCACAATTCTTTTCTATGTTTTTGTTTACACAATTTGGCTTAAAAGAAAAACTCCACAAAACATTGTTATTGGCGGTGCAGCAGGAGCTTTACCACCAGTTATTGGTTGGGCAATAGCAACAAACGAAATATCACTCGAACCAATAATTTTATTTTTAATTATATTTGTGTGGACACCATCTCACTTTTGGGCGCTAAGCCTATATAAGTCTGAAGATTATAGAAAAGCAAAAATTCCAATGCTACCCATAACTTCAGGTATAAAAAAAACTAAATTAAATATTTTAATATATGCTCTTGTATTATTTCCTTTTACTGTATTGCCATTTATTTTAAATTATTCAGGAAAATTTTATTTAGCTTTTGCTTTAATACTTAGCAGTTACTATGTATTTGTTTCATATAAACTGTATATAGAAAAAAATTCAATAAAAGAAAAAAAATTAGCAACCAAATTATTTGCTTATTCGATATTATATCTATTTATGATTTTTACTTCAATCTTAGTAGATAAATTTATATAAATTTTATAATAAAAGATGATAACTTAAAATAAAAAATATTTAGGAATATTTTTTATTTTATCTCTTATAATAATTTTAGCTTTAGCAATTAATACTTTTATTAATAAAATAGAAAATGAAAAAGTTAAGGCCAAAGAACCCATTGTTATAAATTTACTTACCAGCGTTCACCCCAGCTTGAACTGGAAATTTAAAGCAATAAATAAAAAAATTATAGTAAAGCCTGGAGACGTAACAACAATTGAGTATGTTGTTGAAAATTTAGATGAAAATGAGAGCATCGGCATAGCAACGTTCGCGTATTATCCCAATCAAATTAGCAGTTATATTAGAAAATTAAACTGTTTTTGTTATGACGCTCAGACTTTAAAAACAAGGCAAAAAGATAAGTATTCAGTAATTTTATTAATCGATCCTGAAATGACAAAAGATACCAAGACAAAAAATATTAAAGAGGTTACTATACAGTTTACATTTTTTAATTATAAGGAATATAATAAAAATAAAAGTTAAGAATGATTAGATCAACTTTAATATTTGAAGAGAATACAGTAACATACCTTTGTGCAGTTTGTGTTAGTGATAATAATGGAGCCCAAATTGCACTAACTATCATTATTTCTTCTTTGGCTCTCTTAGGTTTAGCAAATTGGGCGTGGAAAAAATATTTTGTTAATAAAAAAGAAATATCGCAGCAAAAATAATCCTATTACCCGGCAATTACAGATTTTTCCTAGATAATATCAAAATTCTATAATATTAAAAGGCATGGAATATATAAGCACCAGAAATGCAAAGAATTTATTTTCATTTAAGGATGTTTTTTTAAAAGGTTTAGCACCTGATGGAGGTCTTTTTGTACCAAAACATGTACCTCGCTATACATGGAAAGAATTAAAAAGTTTTCAAAATCTTTCATACAATGAGTTAGCTGCAAAAATAATTTTAAAATTTTGCAAAGATGAATTTAATAAAAAAGAAATTAATGAAATAATTGTCAAATCATATAAAAATTTCAGAACCCGAGATGTTGTTAATATTAAAGAATTAAAAGAAATAAATTTATTAGAACTATTTCACGGACCAACTTTAGCTTTTAAAGACATTGCCATGCAGGTAATTGGAAATATGTATGAAAAGATATTAAAGGAAAATAATTTAAAAGTTAATATTATAGTTGCAACATCAGGTGATACAGGTGCAGCAGCTATTAGCGCTATAAAAGATAGAGATAATATGAAAATTTTTGTTTTACATCCTGAAAATAAAATATCCGAAGTTCAGAGAAAATTTATGACAACAAACAACTCAAATAATGTATTTAATATTTCTATAGCGAGCAACTTTGACGAATGTCAAAAATTTGTTAAATTAATGTTTTCAGATAAAAATTTTAGTAATTCAATTAACATGTCGGGAGTGAATTCAATAAATTGGGTGAGAATTGTCGTTCAAATTGTTTATTATTTTTTTTCTTATTTCAAAATAGCAAAAAAGGGAAAAAAAATAAATTTTTCAGTCCCAACTGGAAATTTCGGAGATATCTATGCAGGTTACATGGCGAAAAAAATGGGACTCCCTATAGACAAGTTAATTATAGCAACAAACAATAATGATATTTTGAAAAGAGTAATTAGGAATGGGATTTACAAACCTTTAAAAGTTCATCACACAGTATCACCTAGCATGGATATACAGGTAGCAAGTAATTTTGAAAGATTAATATTTGATATTTGTGATCAAAATTCTGATGAAACTTCTAAGCTTATGAATGATTTAAAAGAAAATGGCGAATTCAGATTAAATAACTCCTATTTAAATAAAATTAAAGAAACTTTTATTTCAGAAAGCTTGTCTGATAAAGAAACAAAATCAGTTATAAATAAGATATATAAAAAAGAAAAAATTTTAATAGATCCTCATACAGCAGTTGCAATTGGTGTGGCACAAAAGATAAATGAAAAAACGAGTACAATAATTTTAGCTACGGCCCATCCATCAAAGTTTTCTGATATAGTTATAAAAGAAACAAAGACTAAACCAGAACTTCCAGAAAATGTAAAAAATATATTAACTAAAAAAGAAAACTTTAAAAAACTACCAGATGATTTAGTGATGATAAAAAACTATATTTTAGATAAAATATAGTTTATCATTCAAATTGGAGTTGCTTCTTTTGCTATTTGATCAACAAGATTATTCATTGAGTCATCGGAATGACCTTTTACCCAGAACCATTCAATCTCCTTAGATTTAGAAAGATCTTTAAGTTTTTTCCAAAGATCAACATTTTTTACGTTCTTTTTATCAGCAGTTTTCCAATTATTTTTTTCCCAATTATTAATCCAGATCGTGATTCCATCTTTTACGTAGGTTGAGTCTGTAAAAATTTTTAAGATTTTTAAAGAAGGTTGTTTTTTTTCATTTTTATCACAATATTCTAGAGCTCTAATTGCAGCAGTTAATTCCATTCTATTATTTGTAGTTAGTTGTTCACCACCAAATAATTTTTCGATTTTGCCCTCAGACAAAATTATTGCTGCCCATCCTCCAGGACCAGGGTTACCAGAACATGATCCATCTGTATAAATTTTAACTTCCATATTTAAAAAAAATAATCTTGATAATTTTTAACGTTATTGTGAAATTCTAATCTTTTTAAATATTCTATTGGATCTTTAATTTTTACTAATGCACCTTCAGTTAAGTTTAGATAATCAAACACGCGCGTAAGTAAAAATCTCATAGCCGCTCCCTGGCATAAAATTTTTAGTGAAAATTTTTCTTCATCAGAGAGCTTCCGTACGCTTGAATATCCATCGATAAATTTTTTTGCTTTAGTAACATTAAAACTTAAATTTTTATTGGTTCCTTCAAAACAAAGAGCATTTAAACATATTGCTATTTCAAAAGCATAAAAATCGTGACATGAAAAATAATAATCTATAATTCCAGAAAGCTTATCATTCTTAAAAAAAATATTATCAGGAAATAGATCAGCATGTATTATTCCAGCAGGTATATTTTTAGGCCAATGTTTTTCTATTTCTTGTAAATTTTTTTCGATAGTTTCTGATAAATTATAATGGATTTTTGAACAATCATTTTTTACTTTATCGTAGATGCCTCTCCAAGATCCAATTGAAAGTTTATTTTCTATTTTACCTGTTAAATTTTTAGTAATTATGTGCATCTTAGCAGTATGTGTTCCAACTTGATAACAATCGTTAGCATTTAAAATTTTTTTTGCTTGGCCGTCTAAAAAAGTTATCACGGCAGCTTTCTTTTTAAAAATTTGCGTTATGTAATTACCGTTTTTATTTATAATTGGTTCTGGTGATGGAAATTTTTTATCAAAAAGATTTCTCATTAAACCTATAAAAAAAGGTAAATCTTTTTCATCAACTCTTTTTTCATACAATGTGAGAATAAATTTACCTTTATCGGTTTGAATAAAATAATTAGTATTTTCTATACCCTCGGTTATTCCTTTGTAATTTATAATATTTCCTAAATCATATTTTGAGAAAAACTCGTTTAGATCTTTTTCAGATAATTTGGTGTATACGGCCATCTTATTAGATTACTTATATCCTTTTTTTTTAATATAGTATTCCTAATTTACAAAAAATTTATTATCAGTTCAAAAAAAATACGACAAAACTAAATTTTATTTTTTATTAAATTGATAGTTTTTGGACGTAGAAAAATTAACTAAATTCTTATATTTTTTAATGATGCTTTTGCTTGGTTGTAGCTATTACTGTAAAGCTTTTCTAACCTACTTTTATCGATTGAATTTTTAAGCAAATGTTCAACTGCATTTATACTAATTTTAACTGAAATATTTTTAATTTCTTTTATTGAGTTATTTTTCATTTGATTAATTTTTTGTTCTAAGTTTATTTTTTTATTTTCCATTATTTTGTGAAATTTTTCTGTAGTTTCCAAAATAGATTTTTCACTATCTTTCCTAGCTAAATTTAAAATATCTTGAACTTCTTTTTTTGACTTATCTATTTTACTTTCATAATTACTTAATAAATTTTTTGACTCAACTTTTAGTTTTTCTGCTTCATTTAATTCTTTTTTGATTTTAGAAATTTCTTCAATCAAAGTTGTATTAATTTTTTGCGGCACTCTTAAATAAACTAAACCACCAAAAAAAATGAAGAATGAAACTGCTACCCAAAAAGTTGCATCTATTGTCATAAATTTTTTACCATTTCTTTTTTTGTAAGGTCGTTAACGATTGCGGAAACACTACTTTTATTGATCTCTATACTTGCTAAATTTTGCATTATTTCTGAAGATATTTCTACTGCTATATTATTTATATTTGACAATGAAGTTTCCTTTAAATTTTTTATTTCTTTTTCAGCTTTTTTTAACTCTATTTCAATTTCTTCGTTATATTTATTTTTTTTAGTTTCAATTTCTTTTTCAAGTTTTTTTCTACTATCTTTTATTATTTTTTTAGCACCTTTTTTTGATTTTTCTATTATCTCTTTATATTCAGATAGTTTTTGTTCCGCTCTTTCTTTAAGTTTTTGAGCTTCATCAATGTCATTCACTATTTTAGATTTTCTATTTTCAATACTATATGTAATTTTTGGCAAAAATATTTTCCATATGATTAAATAAAGAGAAGTAAAAATTAATATCAACCAAAATATTTGAGACACCCAAAATTCAGGGTTAAGCTGAGGCATTCCTGCCTCAGACCCAAGAACCTGATTTGCATTAGCAATAATAGCAATAAAAAAAATAAGAAAAAACTTCTTCATGTTTAAATTTTACTTATTTAAAATGCAAATAAAATTATTAACGCAACCACCAATCCAAATAAACCTGTGGCTTCCGCTAGAGCAAATCCCAAAAGTAAATTTGGAAATTGTTTTTGCGCTGCGGACGGATTTCGCATAGCTCCAGACAAGTAGTTTCCAAAAATAATTCCAATACCTACTCCTGCACCTGCTAACGCTATTGCTGCAAGTCCTGCTCCTATCATCTTTGCTGCTTCTAACTCCATTTTCTCTCCTTTTTTAGTGGTGTAAATTTAATGCATCATTTAAATAAATGCATGTTAAAATTGCAAAAACATATGCTTGAAGAAATGCTACAAGTATTTCAAGTCCTGTTAATGCAACCGAAAAACCAAGCGGCAACCAGCCACCTAGCAGTCCTAGACTTATCACAAACCCACCAAAAACTTTCATCATGGTGTGTCCGGCCATCATGTTCGCAAATAACCGTACTGACAAACTAACTGGTCTAGATAAATAAGATATAATTTCAATAATAATTATTAAAGGTAAAAGAGCCATAGGAACACCTTTTGGAACAAAAAGTTCAAGATATTTTATTCCATGTTTAGCAAATCCCACAACAGTTACTCCCAGAAAAACTACTGCAGCAAGCGTAAATGTAACAATAATATGACTTGTTACCGTGAAAGAATAAGGCAACATCCCCACCATATTACAAAACAAAACAAACATAAATAATGTAAATATGAAGGGAAAAAAAGATTTAGCACCTGATCCTGCAGTATCATTCATCATCTTTGCGACAAAAGTATAACTCATTTCAGTTATTAATTGTATTTTTGAAGGCACTAATTCTTTTTTTTTAGTTCCAAAGAATAATAAAAACAATATTAATACAGAACTTATTGTCATAAACAAACTTGCATTAGTAAAAGAAAGATTTATATCACCTAAACTTATTTCAGGTCCAATTTTGAAGACCTCAAATTGGTGCATTGGATTTAAGTTCATTTTTATTTAATTCCTTTTAATATTTTTAATGCATTTTTTTTGCTGCTCTAAATACATTTATTATACCAGCAGCCGCACCCATAAAAAAAAAACAAATTATTAACAATGGTTTAGTACCAAACCAAGTGTCCAAAAGAAACCCCATTGTTGATCCAACAACTACTGCAGCAACTAATTCTGTGCTGATTTTAAGAGCTTTACCCAAAGATGCGGCATTTGATCTCCCGCTACTTTCGTTTGTTTTTTTAATTTTTTTTTTTGCAATTTCTAGGCGAGTTGAAATTTCTTTAAGATCTTTCATTTTTTTTAATTATTTACGCAACTAATTCTTCAGCTTTTTGTAAGTCAACAGAAACGAGCTGGCTAATTCCTTTTTCTGGCATTGTTACACCATACAGCCTATCCATTTTAGACATAGTCAGAGCATGGTGAGTTATTATAATAAATTTGGTTTCAGTAATTTTTGTAAGTTCTTCTAACAATGAACAAAATCTAGTTACATTTGCATCATCTAAGGGAGCATCCACTTCATCTAAAATGCAAATTGGTGCAGGACTAGTCAAAAAAACTGCAAAGATTAGTGATAAAGCTGTTAGAGCCTGCTCTCCACCTGACAGCAAAGTAATTGATTGCAATCTTTTATCTGGAGGACTCGCCAGAATTTCCAAACCAGCGTCCAAAGGATCGTCGGACTCAATTAATTCTAATTTTGCTGTTCCTCCATTAAAAAGTTTTGTGTATACGTAATTAAATTTATTACTAACTTTTTCGAAAGAATCTAAAAGTCTCTCTCTACCTTTTTGATTCAATTCATTTATACCATTTCTAAGTTTAGATATTGCAGAAACCAAATCTTCTCTATCTTTTTCCATTTTAATTATATTCATTTTATATTGTTCAGTTTCTTGATCCGCTCTTAAATTTACAGCCCCCAGGCGTTCTCTTTCGTTTTTCTTTGCATCTAATCTATCTTCTTGCTCAACAACATTAGGTAAGTTTTCAACATTTTTTAGATCTGAATTATCTAATAAATTTCTTTCATCTACATCAAGATCATTCTTTAACGTATTAATTAAATCTTTTTTTCTATTTTGAAGACCTTCCAGCGTAGCTCCAGATCTTGCCTTTCCTTCACGCGCTAACATCATTTTTTGTTCAAAAGATTTTAGTTCTTTATTAATGTTTTGATATTTCAATTCTTCATTATCTAAAGTATCAGATAATTCTTTTTTTTGATTTTCAGTATCTAATATATTTTGCATAAACTGACCTTTTTTAACTGCTATTTTTTCAGGGAGGCTTAAAATATTTTCTAATTCATTTTTTATTTTATCTATTCTAGTTTTTAATTCTTTAGACATTTTTTCAGAATTAAATTTTAAATTTTTCCAATTTTGTATTTCAGTGTCTATATTTGCAATTCTTTCTCGTCTTTTTATAGTTTCTGTTTTTATTGATTCATGTTTACTTAAAGCATGTGCGTATTTTTCTTGGAGGGTCTTAATTTTTTTAGTCAAATCTGTAATTTTACTAATTTCACTTTCAGAGCTTTCAGATTTTAAAACACTTATCTTGTTTTTTATTGAAGATAAAATATTACTAATTGAATCTTTAGCTCGAGCCGATTCATTGCTTTCAATTTGATTTCGTGCAGTTTCTAAACTACTATTAATATCAAGCAAATAATTAATTAGATTTTTTTCTTGATTGTTAAGTTTTAAATTTTTAGTAGCTGCTTCAAGAAAATCTTCTTCTTTTTTTAACTCCTCAGTAGCAATACGTAAATCATTTTCTGTTTTTTTCTCAAGATCATAATATTTTGTTTCTGTGTCAATTAATACATTCTTTTCTTCGTCCAATCTTTTTTCATTTGATTGCGCTTCTAAAATAATATTTTTCTCTCTTTCAGTATCTTCTGCGACAGTACTTTGCGCTTTAAGAAGACGCTCTTTTTCAGTTTTTGTTCTTTTTTCTTCATCTTCTAGATTTTGTAACTCTAAATTAAGCCTTTGTAATTTTGATAGTATTTCAATATTTTTATCTCTTAAAGGTTTTAATTTTTTATTGGTGTCTTCTATTAAACTATTTTTATTATTAATTTCAATTTTAAGGCCACCGATTTCAAAATCAGATTTTTCGGTTGTTTCTTTTGTTGATCCAATCTCTTTTTCAATTTCTATTAATTTTATATAATAAAGTCCTGCTTCTATTTTTTTTATTTCTTCAGAAATTATTTTGTACCTCGAAGCTTCTGCAGCTTGTTTTTTTAAATTCTCTAATTGCTTTTCTTGTTGTCTTTTTAACTCATCTGCTTTTTTTAAATTATTTTCCGCTGAGTTTAGTCTTAGTTCAGATTCATGCCTTCTGACACGCAAGCCTGAAATTCCTGCTGCTTCTTCTAATATTGCTCTTCTGTCAGTTGGTTTTGCTGTTATTAAAGCCCCAATTCTTCCTTGGCTTATAATTGCTGGTGAATGAGCCCCCGTAGACAAGTCAGCAAAAAGAGTTTGAATATCTCTTGCTCTCATTTCTTTTTCATTAATAAAATATCGTGAGCCTTTGCCTTTTTCTATTCTTCTTTTTACATTTATTATATCAAGCTCTTTAAATTGAAGTGGACCGTCTTTTTCAGAATTATCTAAAGTTAAAGAAACTTCAGAAATATTTTTTGAAGTTTTGTTAGCAGTGCCTGAGAATATTACGTCTTCCATGCCTGATCCACGCATGCTTTTCGCAGAAGTTTCACCCATGCACCATCTAATTGACTCAACGATATTAGATTTACCACAACCGTTTGGACCAACTATTCCAGTTAATCCATTTTCAATAACAACAGTAGTTCTTTCAACAAAAGATTTAAAACCAACTAAATCAAGTTTTTTAAATTTCATTAGCTAAATAAGTTTTTCTATTTCCTTTTTTATATTTTCAAAACTAACAGAACCTTCAAGTTTTTTCTCATTTATTATTATTGTTGGAGTTGAATTTATGGAATATTTTTGACTCGCAATAATTCTACCATTTAGTATTTTATCGCTAATAGCTTCATTCATTAAGCATTTGTCATACTCAGCATGAGTTATCCCCAAATTTTCAACAATTTTTTTTAAATTTTTATTTATTTCGTCTAAAGTTGAACCTGCAGTCCACTTGTTTTGATTCTTATAAATTGTATCAATAAAAATTATTTGTTTATTTTTTTCAACACAATATAATAACTTAGAAGCATTAAAAGCAGCCTGATCCAAAGGAAAATCGACAAAAATTAATTGAACTTTACCAGAATCAATATAATTTTTTTTGACTTCAGGAATTACATCAAAATGAAAACTTGCGCAATGTGGACAAGTAAAGGAGGAAAAGATTTTAATTTTTACCGGGGCACTATTTTCTCCAAGAACAATAAGTTCATTTTTAGCATTTGTGTCATCAGCATGGGATTGGATGCACAAAAACAAATAAA
>CAJQRF010000020.1 GCA_905612235.1 uncultured Pelagibacteraceae bacterium
CTTAATTTTACAGGACGCTTATAGTCATTTGGATCAAATTTTGTTTCCCATTGTTTTTTACTTTTATCATACTTGAAAATTTTAAAATCATAAAATATCTCTAACATTTCTTTTCGTTTGTAACCGCATGCATATAATAAAGTTGTAATAGGTAGTTTTCTTTTTCTATCTATTCTAAAGTATAAAAGGTCTTTTGCATCGTATTCAAAATCTAACCATGAACCTCTATTAGGAATAATCCTGCAGTTAAAAAGTAATTTTCCACTCGCGTGTGTCTTGCCTTTGTCATGATCAAAAAATACACCTGGACTCCTGTGCATTTGATTAACTACAACTCTTTCAACACCGTTAATAACGAATGTTCCACTTGGCGTCATTAATGGTATATCACCCATATATACTTCCTGTTCTTTAGCAGAAAGAATTTGTTTGGTATTATTTTCAGGATCAATATCATAAATTACCAAACGTAAGGTAGGTTTTAATGAAGATGAATAACTTAAATCTCTTTGTCTACATTCCTCAACATCAAACTTAGGCTTTTCTAACCTAAAAGAAATATATTCAAGTGTTGCTTTGTCCGCCAATTCATCAATAGGGAAAATGCTTTTGAAAACACTCTCTAAGCCCTTTGAACGAGTTTTGTTTTGATCTGTGGATGTTAAAAATTGATTATAGGATTTTTTTTGTACATCTATTAAATTTGGAATAGATAAAATTTCTTTTAGCTTTCCAAAATTTTTTCTTATACTTTTTTTTTCAGTAAAAGATAATTCCATGTATAATTTTACACATTGAGTGTAAACTTAATTTAATTAATAAAAAAAATACTATTTTAATTCTACTTTAGCTCCGGCAGCTTCTAATTTTTTCTTCATTTCTTCTGCATCTTTTTTTGCAACGTCAATTTTCACTTCTTTAGGTGCTGCTTCAACTAAATCTTTTGCTTCTTTAAGACCTAATCCTGTAATAGATCTTACTTCTTTAATTACATTAATTTTTTTATCACCTGCTGCTACAAGAAAAACAGTGAATTCACTTTTCTCATCCACTGGTGCTGCTGCTGCTGCTGGTGCTGCTGCTGCTACTGCTGCTGAAACTCCCCACTTTTCTTCTAATTGTTTAGATAGATCAGCTGCTTCAACAACTGTTAATTTTGAAAGTTCGTCTATTATTTTATTTAAATCTGCCATTGAATTTTTATCCTAGTTAATTTTTTTTACTCTTAGAGAGCGCCAAAATAGCAATTTTTGAGCCAGGCGCAAGTAAAATACTCATTATTTTTTGGGCGGGGACTACCAAAATACTAGCAATATTAGCTCTAGCTTCAGTTAATGTAGGTAGTGTGGCAATTTTCGCCACGTCTTCTACTGATAATGGTTCCTCTTCCATCAATCCACCAATAATCTTCAAATTTGAGTTAGTTTTTGCAAATTTTGTTAAGATCTTTGCTGATGTTATTGGATCTTCAGAAAAAGCTATAGCAGTAGGTCCTGTAAACAAATTTTCTAATTTTTTAAACTTACTATTTCCAAGAGCTAATTTTGTAATTCTATTTTTAGTAATTTTAAAAAGAATTCCATGCTTTCGCATTTCAGATCTTAAATTATCAATCTGCTTAACTGTAAGACCTTGGTAATGAGTAACAAACACTGAACTAGTTTTGTTAAAAAATTCCTTCATTTCCTCTATATAAATTTTCTTTTTTTCTTTGTTAATCATAATTTATTTACCTAATTTAAGTTTACAAGATATTCCCATAGAAGATGTTAAATATGCAGATAAAATAAATTCGCCCTTTATTGTATTAGGCTTTTCTTTAATTATAGTTTGAAGCAATATATTAAAGTTTTCTTTAATCTTATTATCAGTAAAACTTTTCTTTCCAATTGAAACACCTAAATTTCCATCTTTGTCGTTTCTTATTTCAACTTGACCTGATTTTAATGCTTTAATTGCCTTAGCAACATCGTTAGTAACGGTACCAAGTTTAGGATTTGGCATTAGACCTTTGGGTCCAAGGATTTTACCTAACTTTCCCATTTTGGACATCATCGAAGGAGTTGAAATTAATTTATCAAAATTCATTTTGCCTGCAGTAATATCATTTATTAAAGATTCTGATTCATATAATTCGGCGCCGGCTTTTTTTGCTTCATCAACTTTGGTATCTTCGCACAGAACAGCCACTCTTATTTTTTTACCATTTCCATTTGGAAGATTAACAACTGTTCTAAGATTAAATTCTTCTTTTTTTTGTTTTAAATTTAGTTGAAGGGACGCGTCAATTGATTCATCAAATTTTGTAGTACAATTTTTTTTTACTTTTTCAATAGCTTCATCTATTATAAAAGGTTTTAAAATTTTTGGTTCTTCAATTAATTTTTTATATCTTTTTGAAACTCTTTTTTTCATTAATCTTTTACCTCAATACCCATAGATTTTGCTGATCCTGAAATTATCTTTACTGCTTCTTTTAAATCAAAAGCATTTAAATCTTTCATTTTATCTAGAGCTATTTTTTCAGCTTGCTTTAAGGTGATTGAACCAACTATTACTCTTCCAGGTTCTTTTGATCCACCTTTTAATTTCGCTGCTTCTTTTATAAAATGTGAAGCTGGAGGTGATTTAATAACAAAGTCAAATTTTTTATCTTTATAAACAGTTATAACAACAGGAACAGGTTTTCCCATTAAACTTTTAGTTTTTTCATTAAAAGATTTACAAAATTCCATTATATTGATTCCACGTTGGCCCAATGCCGGACCTACAGGAGGAGCTGGATTTGCTTGACCACCCTTTATTTGTAATTTAACATAACCTGTAATTTCTTTAGCCATAATCTATGCTTTCTCTACTTGGTTATACTCTAATTCGATAGGAGTTGGTCTTCCAAAAATTGAAACTGATACTTTTAGCTTTGATTTTTCTTCATCAACTTCTTCGACTAAACCGCTGAATGAAGAAAAAGGACCTTCGCAAACTTTTACTTGTTCACCAACATCAAAAGTTAAGCTTGGTTCTGGTGATAAAGAACCTTCTTTAATATTTCCTAAAATTTTATCTATTTCCTTATCGGAAACTGGAACCGGTGTCCCTGTGGTTCCTAAAAAACCAGTAACTTTTTGAATATTTTTGATCATATGATACAAATCTTTACTCATTTCCATTTTTACTAACACATAACCAGGAAAATAGTTTTTTTTCTGTTGTACTCTTTTTCCCTTTTTAACAACTGTAACTTCATGAACGGGCACTAATACTTCATTAATTATATCATTTAAATTCTTCTTAAGTATCATTTCCTTCAATACTTCTGCCACTTTTTGCTCAAAGCCAGAAAAAGTCTGAACTATATACCAATTTGTCATTTTAAAAATTAATAGTTAAAATTATGTCTAATAAAAACTTATATATTTGATCTAAGAGTAAAAAAAATAAAGCTGCTACCGTAGCTAAAACAAATACCATAGCTGATCCAATCATAACGTCTTTTTTTGTTGGCCAACTAACTCTGAAAGCTTCTTGTTTAACTGACTGAATAAATCTTAACGGGTTTATCATCTTTATTTCTCTTTTGGCAGGAGCGGAGGGAATCGAACCCCCAACCTCCGGTTTTGGAGACCGGCGCTCTACCAATTGAGCTACGCTCCTAGTAGCTTATTTAATAATTTTTGTTACCACTCCAGCTCCAACTGTTTTACCACCTTCTCTAATGGCAAAATTTAATTTTTCATTCATTGCAATTGGTGTTATTAGTTTAACATTAAATTTAGCATCATCTCCAGGCATAACCATTTCAGTTCCTGACGGCAAAGTCACTTCACCAGTTACGTCAGTAGTTCTAAAAAAAAACTGCGGTCTATATTTTGTAAAGAACGGAGTATGTCTTCCACCCTCTTCTTTTTTTAATACATAAGCTTGAGCTTCAAACTCAGTGTGTGGAGTAACAGATCCAGGTTTTGCTAAAACTTGACCTCTTTCTATATCTGTTCTTTCTACACCTCTTAATAAAGCTCCTATATTATCACCAGCTTCACCTGTATCTAAAAGTTTTCTAAACATTTCAACACCAGTGATAACAGTTTTTTTAGTTTCTCTTAAACCAACTATTTCAAGTTCTTCTCCTATTTTAACAACACCTTGTTCAACACGGCCCGTTGCTACAGTACCACGACCAGAAATAGAAAAAACATCTTCAATTGGCATTAAGAAAGGTTTATCTTTCGGTCTTTCAGGTTGAGGTATAAATTCATCAACTGCTTTCATTAATTCCATTATAGAATTTTTACCTGTTGCTTCATCTTTCCCTTCAATAGCTGCAAGAGCAGATCCTTTTATAATTGGTGTTTTGTCACCAGGAAATTTATATGAAGTTAAAAGTTCACGAATTTCTTCGACTACTAAATCTAAAAGTTCTTTATCTTGAACTTGATCAACTTTATTTAAATAAACTACTATAGCAGGAACTCCAACTTGTCTTGCTAATAATATGTGCTCTCTAGTTTGTGGCATTGGACCATCTGCAGCATTAACTACCAAGATAGCTCCATCCATTTGAGCTGCACCAGTGATCATATTCTTTACATAATCAGCGTGACCTGGACAGTCTACGTGTGCGTAATGTCTTTTTTCAGTTTCATATTCAACGTGTGCAGTAGATATAGTAATGCCTCTTTCTTTTTCTTCAGGAGCTTTATCTATTTGGTCATAAGCAATGAATTCTGCTCCACCAGTTTCAGATAAAACTTTTGTTATAGCGGCAGTTAAAGTTGTTTTGCCATGATCCACATGTCCTATTGTTCCAATATTACAATGTGGTTTATTACGTTCAAATTTTTTTTTCTCAGCCATTTTTTTTACCTTTTTAAATCCTTTATTTATTAAACTTGGAGCGGGTGAAGGGAATCGAACCCTCACGACCAGCTTGGAAGGCTGGTGTTCTACCATTGAACTACACCCGCATTATTCCAAAACTATCACACTCTTTATATTGACCAAGACTTTATTGATCTGGTGGAGGGGGAAGGATTCGAACCTTCGAAGACCGAAGTCAACGGGTTTACAGCCCGCCCCATTTGACCGCTTTGGTACCCCTCCATTTCTAGGAGGTTACCTTTACAATAAAGCTTTATTCAACAAGGGTTTTATAAGCATTCTCATACATAAATGCAATAAATGATTTTAGCCATTAATATGGTATTAATTCACGATAATTCACAATAAATATGAAAAAAACAAGTTATTTGATAGCAGGAAAGCATGCTGTAACAGAAGCATTGAGAAATCCAAACCGTAAAGTTTTAAAGATTTTTTTAACAGAAGACTCGAAAAAAACTCTGAATAAAGAAAATCAAAATTTAAATTTATTAAAGGATGTCGGAATATTTTACAAAAATAAAAAGGAACTAGATCGTTTGTGTTCTAAAGAACAAATATCACATCAAGGATTAATAGCAGAAATAGAGCATTTA
>CAJQRF010000021.1 GCA_905612235.1 uncultured Pelagibacteraceae bacterium
ACATGATGACTTATGTCAAAAATGATATAATTGTTTTTGGTGCTGGAGTTTTTATTTTTATAATTTTTACTTTGTGGTTTGTTTTTAGAAATTTTTTGTGGGTATTTATCCCGTTGTTAAGTTGTTTTTTTTCTGTTTCTATAATGGTTGGCTTATTAGGTCTTTTAGGATGGAAAGTTACAGTCATATCGTCAAATTTTATAGCACTAATGCTTATTTTGACCATGGCAATGAATATTCATATCAGTGTTAGATATCTACAATATAAAAAAGAAAATCCAAATATTTCTAATAGTGAGGCAATACTATGGACAACAAGTAAAATGTTTTGGCCAATTCTCTACACAGTTCTAACAACTATTTGTGCTTTCTTATCATTAATTTTTAGTGGCATTAAACCTATTATTGACTTTGGGTGGATGATGACGCTTGGTCTTTTAGTTTCTCTTACTATCACGTTTACACTTCTACCTGCTGTTTTAAATATTTTAAGTAGAAAAAATACAAATATTGAAGATGATAAGAAATCAAAGATTACTTCATTTTTAAGTAAAGTAGCTCAAAAAAATACTAAAACTATTTTTATATCTACATTCTTTATAATAGTTATCAGCATTTCTGGAATACTAAATCTTGAAGTTGAAAATAGCTTCATAAACTATTTTGATAAAAATACAGAAATATACAAAGGAATGAAACTAATAGATGATAAATTGGGCGGAACAACACCATTAAGCGTCATTGTAAAATTTCCTAATAATGATGAGGAAGAAAATGCTAATGATGATTTTGATAACTGGGATGATGACGAAAGTGATTCATCTAAGTACTGGTTTACAAGAAATAAAATAGACAAGATTATTAAGGTGCACGATTATCTAGATAGCTTAGATGGTGTAGGTAAAGTGATTTCATTTGCAACTATGGTAAGAGTTGCTGAAGATTTAAATAATGGAAAAAAACTAGAAGGTTTGGAGATGGGAGTTTTATACACAAAAATTCCTGATTCTATAAAAAAAGAAATTATAGACCCTTATATTTCAATAGAAAATAATGAGGCCCGTATAAATCTAAGAATTTTAGATTCCAAAAAAGATTTAAGAAGGAATGAATTAATTAAAAAGATAAACTATGATTTAGAAAACAATTTAAATATAAGTAAAGATGAATTTAAGCTAGCTGGTGTCCTAATCTTATTTAATAATCTTTTACAAAGTTTATTTAAGTCTCAAATATTAACACTGGGTGTTGTTATGGCAGGTATAACTTTAATGTTTTTAATTTTATTTAGAAATATTACTTTATCACTCATAGGTGTTGTTCCAAACTTTATAGCTGCTTTTTTAATTTTAGGTATTATCGGACTTTTGAGGATACCTCTAGACATGATGACTATAACTATAGCAGCGATAACTATTGGTATTGCGGTCGATAATAGCATTCATTACATTTATAGATTTAAAGAAGAATTTAAAAGAATTAAAAATTATAACCTTACTCTTGAAAAGTGTCATGACACAGTGGGTGTTGCTATTTTAAACACCTCTATAACAATTGTTTTTGGCTTTTCAATACTTATTCTTTCAAATTTTATTCCTACAATTTATTTTGGTGTATTTACAGGAATTGCAATGCTTTTAGCCATGATCTCAGTTTTAACTCTTTTACCTAAACTAATTTTATTAATAAAACCTTTCGGTGATGTCTAATATTCTAGAAATTATTCAAAATAGTTTTGCAGCGTTTGATTTAATTGTATTTTTAATTATCCTTTACACAATGATCCAATGCTCAGCAAAAGGATTTATGCTAAGTCTTCTTTCCTTTTCTAAATGGTTATTGGCATTAGTTATTACAATTGTGCTTGTCCCTAAATTAACTCCATGGGTTCAAGATTACATAGAATCAGATTTTATTGCTGACGTTGGTCTCGGTATTTTCATATTTATTATTTCACTTTTTGTAATTATTAATATTGCTAAAGCAATAAGTAGTGCTGTTACCTGGTCCGGTTTAGGCATTGTTGATAAAACTTTTGGTTTAATTTTTGGTATTTTTAAAGGCTATATTATTTGTGTATGTGTTTTTTCATTGTTAAACTGGTTTTATCCACATCAGAATTGGCCAATTAAAGCAGATGGTACTTATTCCTTTGAAACAATATATAAAGGAAGTAAATTTTTGATTGATGAATTTCCTAATAGTAAAGACTATTATGACCAAACAGAAGAAAAAATTGAAAAGATTTAATGAGTAGTCTGAAAGAAGAGTGTGGTATATTTGGAATATTTGACAATAAGGATGCTGCAACTTTAACCGCCTTAGGTCTTCACGCATTACAACACAGAGGACAAGAAGGATGTGGTATAGTTACTTTTGATGGAAAAAATTTTTATTCAGAAAAAAGACTTGGTTTAGTTGGTGATAATTTTACTAAAGATAATGTTTTAAAAAACTTACCTGGAAATGCAGCTATAGGTCATAATCGTTATTCCACAAGTGGAAATAATTTAATTAAAAACGTACAACCTTTCTTTGCTGATCTTCATGTTGGTGGTGTAAGCATTGCTCATAACGGAAACTTGTGCAACGCAAGATCTTTGAGAAAAGAACTTGTAAAAAATGGTTCTATTTTTCAAACAACTTCAGATACAGAAGCAATTGTTCAATTGATTGCTAAATCAAAAAGACCCAGAATAATTGATAAAATTATTGAATCAATTTTTAAAATTAAAGGTGGCTATGCATTGACAATATTAGCAGAAAATAAATTAATAGGTATAAGAGATCCATTTGGCATCAGACCTTTGGTTATCGGCAAACTAAATAATTCATATATTTTAGCTTCTGAAACATGTGCACTAGACATTATTGGTGCAAAATTAGTTAGAGAAGTAGAAAATGGTGAAGTTGTTGTAATATCAGATAAGGGATTAGAAAGTTTAAAGCCGTTTCCTAAAATGAAACAACGACCCTGTATTTTTGAATATATTTATTTTTCAAGACCAGACAGTATTATTAACAATGTTAGTGTATATGAATATAGAAAAAAATTAGGAGCTGAGTTAGCAAAAGAAACACATATAAATTCAGATTTAATTATACCTGTGCCAGATTCTGGAGTTCCAGCAGCAATAGGGTATGCGGAAAGTGTAGGAAAAAATATTGAACTTGGAATCATTAGAAATCATTATGTTGGTAGAACTTTCATTGAACCAACACAACAAATAAGAAGTTTGGGTGTTAAATTAAAGCACAATATTAATAAAACTCTAATAAAAAATAAATCTTTAATTTTAATTGACGACTCTTTAGTGCGCGGGACAACTTCAATAAAAATTATTAAAATGTTATATGAAGCCGGAGCTAAAGAAGTTCATGTTAGAATTTCATCACCACCAATTAAATTTCCTGATTATTATGGAATAGATACACCCGATCAAAATGATTTGTTGGCATCAAAATTTGATTTAGATGGAATTCGGAAATATATTAATGCAACTAGCATAAAATTTTTGTCAATTGATGGCTTGTATAAAGCCATGGGTTATCAAAATAGAAATTCAATGTATCCTCAATTCACGGACCATTGCTTTACTGGCGATTACCCAATCGAACCAACAGATGCAAATAATAAAGATTTCACAAAAAATGAAATGTCATTAATGTCAACTAACCGCTAACGTAAAGATAGTTTAATAAAAAGATAGAAGCTTTGCGTTTGCTGTATAAATATAGAGTTTGCCATCAACTATAATTGGAGAAGATGCAATTTCACCACCAATTTTTTTAAAACTTTCTACTTTTCCTGTTGAAGCCGAACTGATAATTAAAAAACCATTTGAAGTAACTGCATAAATTTTGCCAGAACCCATAACAAATCCAGTAACTACAGTAGATTGATGTTTCTTTTTAAGAACTTTTAAAATATTAGTTGAAGAAATTATTTGCCCTTTTTTGTCATCGATAATAACTAAAAATCCGTTTTTGGATATAACAAATACATAATTATTATTTATTATTGGTGTGGAAA
>CAJQRF010000022.1 GCA_905612235.1 uncultured Pelagibacteraceae bacterium
TACAAAAAAGACTTAAAAAAAATGATTTTTTAAACTTGTAGAAGTAAAAATAGCACCCATATAGCATCAAAAGGAAAGTGATTTTATGAGCAGAGTTATAGGAATTGATTTAGGAACTACAAATTCATGTGTTGCCGTAATGGAGGGCGCACAGGCAAAAGTATTAGAGAATGCTGAAGGAGCAAGAACAACTCCATCTGTTGTTGCTTTTGGTGAAAATAATGAAAAACTAGTTGGACAAGCTGCCAAGAGACAGGCTGTAACTAATCCAGAAAATACTTTATTTGCAGTAAAAAGATTAATTGGAAGAAATTTTGATGACGAAACTGTAAAAAAAGATGTTGCGAAAGCTCCGTTTAAAATAATTAAATCTGATAGTAACGACGCGTGGTTAGAATCAAGAGGAAAAAAATACTCTCCTTCACAAATATCTGCTTTTATAAAAAATCGGCCCAATTACAATATTTATACCTTGGCTTTCAAACTCTTTAGCAGAGTTATACGAGTCTAAAGCATTTGCTTTGCTATCTTTGGGAAATATTTTAATATTTTTATTTGATATGTCATATAGCCCCAGTTGAATCGCTTTTAAAAAAGATTGACCAATATCTTCAAATTCTCCTGACAATGGAAGCAAAACCCCTATCCTTAGAATATTTTTATTTTCTATTTTATCTTCTGCCAGCCCTATAGTATTTATTGTAGTTAACAAATAAACTAATGTTAATAGTGCAAATATTTTTTTCATAAATTTAAATAAGCTTAAATAATATAAAATACAATTTAGGCATCAAATGGACAAAAGCAAACAGCAAATAATTAAACCAGGTTTATATATAGTTTCTACTCCCATTGGAAATATGGAAGATATAACTTTTAGAGCTATAAATATATTAAAAAAATCTGATATTATATTGTGTGAAGATACACGAAGGTCAGCAAAATTACTTCAACACTTTAAAATAAAAAATAAGCTTTTTCCTTATCATAAGTTTAACGAAAAAAAATCTTTAACAAAAATAATTGAATCGATTAAAGATAATAAAATTATTTCATTAATTTCTGATGCTGGAACCCCAACTATTTCTGACCCAGGAAAAATACTCATTAACAAATGCATAGAGGAAAATCTAACTATAAATACAATTCCAGGACCGTCTGCAGTAACATCTGCAATTAGTGTTTCAGGTTTTAGTGATAAATATTTTTTTTATGGATTTTTGAGTAAAAAAGAAAATGAATTGCAGAACTTGTTAAAAAAATTTAGTAACTTTGAACATTCTATAGTTTTTTTCATTCCTTCATCTAAAATAAATTTTTATATATTGCAATTTAAGAAATATTTTTCAGACAGAAAAATAATGATAGCTAAAGAAATGACAAAAATTCATGAAGAATACATTAGAGAAAAAATTGAAAATATTAAGGATTTTAAGACAAATATCAAAGGTGAACTAACAGTTGTTATATCTGAAAAAATGAAACAAAAAAATATTAAGCAAGAAATTAACGAATCAGTTAAAATAGAAATTAAAAAAATGTTAAAAAAATACAGTCACAAGGATGTCGTTGAATTTATTTCAAAAAAAGAAAATTTGCCAAAAAAACTTATTTATAATTATTCTTTAAAATTGAAAATATAAAATGAAAAAAATTATTTTAATATTACCAATTCTTTTTTTGTTAAATTCGTGTGTGGGATCTTCAACAAAAGGGGTGTTTGGATCAGGCGTGAGTGTTGCTTTAGATCCAAGAACATTAGGCACACAAATTGATGATTCGATTATGCAAAAAAATTTACAAACCAGGCTAGTTTTAACTAAAAAAAAATATTTTTTATTATCTATTAAGGTGCTTGATGGTAGAATTTTTATAAGAGGGAAGGTGGATGAGCCTGAAGAAAAATTAAAAATAACTAAGATGGCATGGGAGACAAAAGGGGCAAGGTCTGTAAAAAACAATATAAAAATAAAAAAAGAATTTTCCTTTAAAAATTTTGCTATAGATGTTTTGATATCATCACAATTAAGAACTGCTTTAATCTTAAATAAAAAAATCAAAGCCTCTAATTTTAATTTAGAGACAGTTAATCAAAGAACTTATATTTTTGGGATTGCTCACAACGAAGATGAAAAAAAAGAAATTATTCAAGAGGCAAAACAAATTGTAGATCTAAAAGAACTTATTACTAGCATATTAATGGTTTCAGATTTAAGCAGACAAAGAGAATAAATTATTTTTTTTTTTTATTGTTGTAATCAATAATTTCTGACGAGTAGGCTGCGACGGACGCTAAGTTTAATATATCACTAGTAGATGATCTTAATGGAGCTATTTCAATAGGTTGTCCTAATCCTACTAATAAAGGTCCAATGACTTTAACTGCACTTAAGCTCTTTAATAATTTAAATGAAATTGCTGCACTATGCCTTCCAGGCATTATTAAAACATTTGCATTACCAACTATTTGTGAAAATGGATAAAGCTCTTTATATTTTTCGTCAAGAGCTACATCAGGCTGCATTTCTCCATCAAACTTAAAATCAACTTTTTTACCTTTTAGTATTTCAACGGCTTCTCTCAAATTTTTTGTACCCTTTGTCTTGGGTGTGCCAAATGTAGAGTGAGATAAAAATGCAACTTTTGGAGTGAAGCCAAACAATCGAACTACACGCGCTGAAGAAATTGCTATTTGAGAAAGTTGTTCTGCAGTTGGTATTTCATGAACAGCAACATCTGCAACAAACACAGTTCTACCTCTATTAACCATTATATTTAAACCATAAAGTATTTCATCATTTCTTGTTTCTATAACTCTCTTTACTTTATCTAAAGTAGATGTGTACCGTCTTGTATTTCCTGTAACCATCGCGTCAGCATCACCACATGAAACCATGCAGGATCCCCAAACAACTCGATCATTTCTCACTAACCTGTCGCAATCTCTTTCCAAAAGCCCTTCCTTTCTTTGCATTTTTTCATAAAGGAATTTTGCATACTTTTCTCTTTTAGAATTATCAGTGGAATTAATAATTTCTATATTATAATTTTCATCTAAACCAATTTCTTTAAATTTTTCTTTAACTATTTCTTTTTTTCCAATTAGTATAGGGATTCCAAGACCATTACTTTTAAAAGCAATTGCAGCTTTTAAAGTATTTTCATCTTCACCATCTGCAAAAACAACTTTTTTTTGAGATTTTTTTATTTGATTGTTTATACCTTGCATTATGGTAGCGGAAGGATCAAGCCTTTGTTTTAATTGTTCTTTATAAATTTCAAAATTTTCTATTTTTTTCCTAGCCACCCCACTTTTTATAGCTGCTTTTGCTACTGCAATTGGTATTACACTAATTAATCTTGGATCAAAAGTTGATGGAATTATATATTCTTTTCCATATCTTGGTCTTTCTCCACCCATAGCAGCCACAACTTCATCGGGGACATTTTCTCTTGCAAGTTCAGCAATCGCATAGGCTGCAGCAACTTTCATTTCTTCATTGATTGTTCTTGCTCTAACATCGAGTGCACCTCTAAAGATATAAGGAAAGCCAATTAAATTATTTACTTGATTCGAATAATCAGATCGTCCAGTTGCTATTATAGCGTCATCTCTAACTTCATTAACTTCTTCTGGAGTAATTTCTGGATCTGGATTTGCACAAGCAAAAATTATTGGATTTTTAGACATACTTTTTACCATTGATTTTGTTAAAACGCCCTTAGCTGATAAACCTAAAAAAACATCTGCTCCTTTGATTGCTTCTTCAAGTGTTCTATTTTTTGTTTCGACTGCGTGAGCAGACTTCCATTGATTTAGATTATCTCTGCCTCTATAAATAACACCTTTTCTATCTACCATTGTAATATTTTTATTTAAAACTCCGCTATTTTTAAATAAATTAGTACACGCCATTGCTGAAGCGCCAGCTCCGTTTACAACAATTTTAATATCCTTGATTGATTTTTTAGATATGTCTAATGCGTTTATTAAAGCTGCTAAGGTTATTATTGCAGTGCCATGTTGATCGTCGTGAAATATAGGAATGTCTAATTTTTCTTTTAGTTTTTCTTCTATTATAAAACAATCTGGTGCAGCTATATCTTCGAGATTAATTCCTCCAAAACTTTTTCCAAGCACTGCTATACAATTGATAATTTCTTCTACATTAGAAGAATCTATTTCTAGATCAATTGAATCAATATCAGCAAAACGTTTAAATAAAATTGCTTTACCTTCCATGACAGGTTTTGAAGCCAAAGCACCTAGATTACCAAGCCCAAGTATTGCTGAGCCATTGCTAATAACTGCAACTAAATTTCCTTTAGTTGTATAGTCGTAAGCAGCTTCTGGATTTTTGGCTATCATTTTAACAGGCGCAGCCACACCTGGAGAATAAGCAAGAGCTAAATCTCTTTTGCTAGTCATAGGTTTCGAAGACAAAATTTCTATTTTACCAGCTTTGCCGCTACTGTGATATTCCAAAGCTTCTTGATCTGTATATTTTTCTATTTTTGACTTTTTCTTCATTTTAAAAGTGGGTATCTTGTAATTGTCACAAAATTAAGGCTTATATGTAAAGATGAACTTAATAGCATCTACCTCAACATTTAGTTTTTTTACACTAATAAGCAGAGTGCTTGGTTATGTAAGGGATATATTAATTGCAGTATTTTTGGGAACAGGCTTCTATGCTGATGTTTTTTTTGTAGCTTTTAGACTTCCAAATACTTTTAGAAGATTATTTGCAGAGGGGTCCTTTAACGCTGCTTTCATACCTAGTTATGCTGGCGAATTAGCCCAAAGTAAAAAAAATGCTGATGATTTTGCAAAAAATGTATTTAATTTATTGTTTATATTTTTATTAATTATAGTTTTTTTAGCAGAAATTTTTATGCCAAAGCTTATCTATTTGATAGCTCCAGGATTTTATAAAGATCCTGAGAAGTTAAATTTAGCCATTAAACTTAGTAGGATTACTTTTCCTTTTTTATTTTTTATAAGTTTAGCTTCTTTTTTTTCAGCTATACTTAATTCATATAATAGGTTTGCTGCTGCTGCTGCCATTCCTATTATATTGAATATAGTTTTAATTATTTCGTTATTTGCCTCACACTTATTTAATACATCTGAGGCCATAATACTATCTTATGCTGTATCTTTTTCAGGATTTTTACAATTATTTATTTTATTTTTTTTCGTAAGAAAAAAATTTCAACCTTTTTCAAATTATAAAATAAAAATAAATAGCAAAATTAAATTTTTTTTTAAAAAATTAATTCCAAGTATTTTTTCATCTGGAGTAACTCAAATTAATATATTGGTTGGTACTATTATTGCATCTTTCCAAACTGGGGCAGTTTCGTATCTTTATTACGCAGATAGAGTATATCAAATTAATCTTGCAGTTGCTGGTATAGCCATTGGGACAGTCATGCTCCCAGAATTATCAAAAAATATAAAAAATAATGATTATAAAAAGACTTTAGATTTACAAAATCGATCAATAGAACTGTGTTTCTTTCTTTCTATTCCGGCTGCAATTGCTCTAGTTTTAGCTTCAGAGGAAATTATCACATCACTATTTGGTTATGGATCTTTTAATATTGAAAGTGTAAATAATACAGCTATTGCCTTAACATTTTTTGCATTAGGAGTGCCAGCATTCTCTATTTTAAAAATTTTTTCTAACTTCTTTTTTGCAAGAAACAATACAAAACTTCCTTTTTATCTATCGGTTATATCAGTAATTTTAAATATATTAATAAGCGTCTCTTTTTTTAGTAAAGTTGGTTTTGTTATCATACCAATCGCAACTTCAATTTCTTCTTGGGTAAATGTTTTTTTATATTATTATTTTATTAAAAAAAGAAATTTTCATAATTTTGATAGTAAGTTTTTTTATAAGTTTCCGAGAATGATATTATCAGCGGTTGTAATGGGAATAATTTTATATCTATTGTTAGGTTTTTTTTCGGCAAAATTTGACTATAATGAGACCTGGAAATTTATATATTTATTTATTGTGGTAATAGTAAGTTTGTTGAGTTATTTAATAATAACAAATTTTTTAGGTGCTTTTAAGTTTAAAGATATTAAATTAAAATAGTAAAATTCATATATGCATAAAAAAAGAGTATTTTCAGGAGTTCAGCCAACTGGAAATTTACATTTAGGAAATTATTTGGGAGCAATGAAAAAATTTGTTAGCTTGCAAGATGAATTTGAATGTATTTATTGTATAGTTGACTTACATGCAATAACAAATAAGCAAGACCCTGAAGAGTTAAGAAAAAATGTCTTAGAAACTATTGCCAGCTTTATTGCGGTTGGTTTAGATCCTGTAAAAAATATAATATTCAATCAAGCTAGCGTGTCTGCTCACAGTGAACTAGCTTGGGTATTTAATTGTGTGGCAAGAATTGGTTGGATGAATCGGATGACTCAATTCAAGGAGAAAGCTGGAATAAACAAAGAAAATGCAAGTGTAGGCTTATTAGTTTATCCAAATTTGATGGCAGCAGATATACTATTATATAAAGCTACCCATGTCCCTGTTGGGGAGGATCAAAAACAACATTTGGAACTGACAAGAGATATTGCAAAAAAATTTAATAATGATTTTAAGAGTGAAAATTATTTTCCAATAGTAGAACCTTTAATTTCTAAAGAAATTCCCAGGGTTATGAGTTTAAGAGATGGTAAGAAAAAAATGAGCAAATCTGAAGATTCTGATCAAAGCCGAATAAACTTGAAAGATAGCAAAGATTTAATTAATCAAAAAATAAAAAAAGCCAAAACTGACAATAACTCAATTCCTTCGGATATTAACGGTCTTAAAAACAGGCATGAAGCCTCAAATCTTATTTCAATTTACGCAAGTGTAAATAATATAAAAGTATCAGAAGTTTTAAATGAATTTGGGGGTAAAAATTTTTCAACCTTTAAGAGTAAATTAGTCGAATCGGTTGTAGAAAAAATATGTCCTATTGGAGAAAAAATTACAAAATTATTAAAAGATGAAAATAATTTAAATGAAATTTTAGAAAATGGCGTAAAAAATGCAGATTTAATAGCCACAAAACATCTTAAAGAAATTTATAAGATACTTGGTCTTACGAAGTTCACTTAGTAAGAAATTTTTTGTATAGTATTGGTAAAATAATAATATGATAGAAACAGAGCACACTCCAAATCCTGACACTTTAAAATTTCTACCTGGTAAGACCGTTTCTGAGGTAGGACCAATTGAATTTTTAAAGAATGATAAAAGTATAAAAGTTCCATTAGCAAATAAAATATTATCTTTGGAAGGAACAATGATGGTTTTTTTTGGCAAAGATTTTATTACTGTAAAAAAAGAAAAAGATTTAAATTGGAATGACTTAAAACATGGTATTATTTCTGAAATTAACGATTACTATTCTAAAGGAAATGATGTTGTTGTTAGTAAAGATTTGAAGTTAGAAAATATATTAAAAAATTCAAAATCTACTACTAAGCCAATTCAATCGGACAAAATAATTGATAAAATTAACGAAGTTTTGGACTCAAAAATAAGACCTGCAGTTGCAAGAGATGGAGGAGATATTACGTTTAAATCTTTTAATGATGGAGTTGTAACTGTTGAACTAAAGGGAAGTTGCTCAGGTTGTCCAAGTTCCACAATGACTCTTAAACAAGGTGTACAAAATTTATTATGTCATTATATACCTGAAGTGAACAGTGTTGAGGCTTACTAATTAATGTCCAAAAAAATAGAAAAACTTTTTAAATCATATCGAGATCAATTAATCCATTTAGCTAAAATTTATGGAGTTGTTGAAATTAAAAGTTATGCCAGGAGTTCTAAAAGACTTACCATTTCTCAACTAGAGCTTTTATTAATTAAACATCGAATTAAATTACCAATTAACCGTTCTAGTGATAAAGCAAATGCCAAGCAAGAATTGAGAGAAAATTCATTTAGAAATGCTTATCTATCTTTAGCATTTATTTTATTTATTGGATGTTTAATTGTAATTAGACCGTATATAAAAAATATAGTTAATGAGGTTAAATTTACATATGTTGCAGAAGAATACAATGAACCCACAGCTACTAAGTCTAAAAAGAAAGAAAAAATTCTAGAAAGCAATAAGGAAAAATTTATTCCAGAATACGAAAATACTGTAAGTTTAAATTCAGAAACAGCATTAAACCTATTTAATGATTTAGGTTATGATCTTGCAGGAGTAAGAGCCGGGCAAAAAGTTAAGCCGATATATCTTACTAAACTTCCGAAGGATCTTAACAGTTTAGGTAACACGAAGGAAAAAAGAGAATTATTTATTAAAATTGTTCTACCTTTGATACTCGATGAAAATGAAAAAATAACAGATAATAGAAGTAAACTATTTAAAATATTAAGCAAAAACTTTAATACTGTAGGTGAGCGAGTTTGGTTGAAAAAAAGATTTAAACAATACAAAATTACTGATCAAGATTTATCTGAGTTGAAAATGAGAATGGATATAATTCCAGTATCTATAGCTTTAGCTCAAGCAGCAAATGAAAGTGGATGGGGAACCTCACGTTTTGCATTGGAAGGTAATGCATTATTTGGACAATGGACATGGAGTAAAAAAGGTATTTCGCCTGCAAAAAAAGATAAAAATAAAAATCATAAAGTTTTGCAATTTCAAGTACTTAAAGCATCAGTTAAAGCGTATAAAAATAATTTAAATACTCACAATGCTTATAGGGAATTTAGAGAGAAAAGAGCAAAATACAGACAAAATAAACAACAAATTGATGGTTTAGAATTAACTAAATTTTTAAAAAGATACGCTTCGATAGGAGAAAAGTATGTGGAAATTTTACAAAATATAATAGTAAGAAATGCACTAACAGATTTTGATAACTCAAACCTGCTATCTATTAAATTAAAAAAAGGAGTAGTTTTATAAAAAATAATTTTTCAATATTCTGCAATAACATATTGAATACCTAGCCATCTCCATTTGTTTCCCTCTTCCCATAGTGAACAATTTATTCTACCTCTTTCACTTCTAAATTTTTCTTTAAGAAGAATTTCTACTTCATTTTCATTTAAAAATTTTATTTCAGACTTTTTCCAAACATTTCCTTCATTAGAATAACAGTTAATATTTTTAATATTAATCAAATCTTCATAAAATTTAATTTTTACATTAGGAGGGTTTTCAGTATTTTGAATATATCTATTTTCAGGAGTAATTTTTTCGTACGGAAAAGGTAAAGTCTTCAAAATTGATTTAAATCTTTTTAAATCACCATACTTTTCATTTATAGGAAAACGTGGCAACTCAAGAAATTTTTTTGTTATATCTATTACTCCAGAATGTTGACCAAAAGCAAACTTAAATTTTAAATCTAAAACAATTTTTTTTAAATCACTACTATATTCACCAAAAGGATATGAAAAAACTTTTGGAGAATGACCAATTTTATTTTTAAATATTTTTATAGATTCATTTAGATCACTTTTTATTTTATCATTTTGCCAATCAATCAAATAATCGTGAGAATGACTATGATTGCCTATTGTAGCTAAATTACTATCTTTAACTTCATTAATCTGTTCCCAATTCATATATCCATAATTTCCAATTTCTCTTGTGCTGACAAAAAGGATAAATGGTATTTTTTTACTTTTAAGAATTGGCCAAGCATTTAAATAAAAAGATGAAAACGCATCATCAATAGTTAAAAGTAAATAATTTTTATCAATTCCAGTTTCAAGAAGTTTTTGAAACTTTACAAAAGAAATAAAATCAATTTCAGAATTATTTATTTCTTTAATATGTTCTTTAAATATTTCTGTTTTTATATTAGTTGATGGATATTTATTTTCATCAAATCTATGATACATTAAGGTTATAATACCCCCTTTAGTATTTAAATTACTTAAATTTTCACCAAAGGATTTACTTATTGATATTAAAAGTAGTATCAATAGATATATTATTATGAATTTTTTATCCATGGATTGCAGTACAAATACAGGTTCATTATTTATAAAAATTAAAAATAAAACATTTAACAAAATATTGCAAAGTGATAAATCTAGTAATGATTTATTAATGCAGCAAATTATAGATTTTTTTGAGGAAAAAAATATAAAATTTAATGAAATTTCAACAATTTTTGTAAACCAAGGTCCAGGTAGCTTCTCAGGAATAAGAGGTGCCCTGGCTACAGCTAAAGGTGTAAGTCTAGCAAGAAATCTGAATTTGTTTGGATATAATACTTTCATTTTATCATGTTCAAAGTTTTTTGGTAAAAAAGATTTTATTTTTAGCATTGTCTCTTTTAGAGAAAAATATTTTATAAAAAAATTTGACAGAAATTTAAAAAGCGCTTCGAATGTTAAGAAAATAGAAGAAAATGAAATAATAGAAAAATATTATGATAAATTTAAAGTAATTCCAAAAAATTGTGCAAAATATTTTAGCAATAAAATTTTAGAACTTAATCATTTAAGTGTTGTTGATCTAGACCATCAGGAGCTCGAAGTTCTTCAATTGCATGGTTTATTAGACAAAGATTCGATTAAACCATTATATTTAAGTTAAAATTTTTTTGTAAAAAATTGGTTTTATTTGTAATATGTAAATATAAAAATGAGTAGTGATATAGAAAATAAATGTATTAACAAAGGTGTGAGGCTTACTGATCAAAGAAAATTAATTGCTAAAGTTATGTCTGAATCATCTGATCACCCTGATGTAGATGAATTACATAGTAGGATTAACAAGTTTGATTCAAAAATTAGTATTGCCACAGTCTACAGAACAGTAAAATTATTCGAAGAAGCAGGAATTTTTTCAAAACATGATTTTAAAGGAAACAAATCAAGATATGAACAAATGTCAGAAGAACACCATGATCATTTAATTGATGTTAGTACAGGTGAAATAATCGAGTTTGTAAATGAAGATATAGAGAAACTACAAAAAAAAGTTGCCGAAAAACTTGGTTATAAACTTATTGACCATAGGTTAGAGTTATATGGTTCTAAAATTAAAAAGTAAATAATTTGTCAAAAAAAATATTTATTAAAACTTTTGGATGTCAAATGAATGAATACGACTCAAATCGTATTTACGATTTGGTTTCAACAATTGGATTTTCCAAAACTGAAATAAAAAAAAATGCTGATTGTTTTTTATTAAACACTTGTCATATACGGGAAAAAGCTACTGAAAAAGTTTATCATGAAATTGGCAGAGTAAAAAAAGAATTTAGAAATTTACAAAAACCACTAGTTATTGTTTCAGGATGTGTGGCGCAGGCAGAATCAAATGAAATGTTAAAAAGAGAACCATACATTGATATGGTGATTGGACCCCAATCTTATCACAAAATTAACGATTTAATTTTAAATTACAAAAGAAAAAAAATAAAAATAAATGAAACAGAATTTGATGTAGTAAAAAAATTTGACGAATTGGAAAAAATTTCAAATTCTCAAAACAAAATTTCATCATTTATAACAATACAGGAAGGTTGTGATAAATTTTGTAATTTTTGTGTTGTTCCTTACACAAGAGGACCAGAATTTTCCAGATCTTTCAATCAGATTATTCATGAAGCTAAAGAATTAGTAAAAAATGGAGTTAGAGAAATTATTCTTCTTGGGCAAAACGTGAACGCCTACTATTTTTCAGATAATGATAAGAACTATAAACTTTCATCTATAATAAAAGAATTAAATAATATTAAAAATTTAAATAGAATTAGATTCATGACATCTCACCCAAACGATATGTCCGAAGATTTAATAAATTGTTATAGAGATTGTGAAAAATTAATGCCATTATTACATCTTCCAGTTCAAAGTGGATCTGATAAGATTTTGCAATTAATGAATAGAAAACATAACATAAAACAGTACCTTGCTATTCTTGAAAAATTAAAAAATGTTAATAAAAATTTTAAAATTTCCAGTGATTTTATTATTAGTTATCCAGAAGAGAATGAAAAAGACTTTCAAGACACACTTAATCTTATAAATACTGTAGGTTTTATTAACTCTTATTCATTTATTTTTAGTCCAAGACCAGGCACCCCTGCGGCAATTAAAAAAATAAATGACTTAGAGAAAAGTAAAAAAAAATTGCAAAAATTGCAAAATATTTTAGAAAAAATTCAATTAGAAAATAATAAAAATTACCTATCAAAATATTGTGAAGTATTAGTTGAAAATAAATTAAAGAATGATAGAAAATTTTTTGGGAGAACAAAATTAATGATACCAGTTATATTTGAAGCAAATGACTGCAAACCAGGTATGTTAGTAAATGTTAAGATTACATCGTTTAGTAAAAATAATTTATTCGGTGTTAGTAAAATTAACATAGAAAAAGTTGCTTAATTAAATGAAAATAAACAAAAATGGAAAAGAGATTTCAATAATTTATGGAGATGATAATTCAATAAATATTAATATTTTCAACAACAAGATATTAATGGGAGTAGTGGGGTCATTTGATAGCAATCTTAAGGAATTAGAAAAAATTAGTGGTTCAAAAATCTATTTCAGGGGCAGTTCAATTGTTATTAAAGGTAATATTAAGTCTAACGAAAAAGTTAAAAATGCAATTGAGTATTTAATAGATCGATCCAGATCTGGTGGAAAAGTAGATGTCAATGATATCACAACGTCCTTAAATGTTGATTTAAGAAAAGATATAAAGAACCAATCAAATTTGCATTCTCTAGAAGATATAATTAAAACTCCAAAAAAATCAATTGTACCTAGATCAAAAAAACAAAAAGATTATCTTACAGCTCTTAAAACAAATCAAATTATAATGTCCCTAGGTCCAGCAGGAACAGGAAAAACTTTTTTGGCTGTTGCGGTTGGTTTAAAAATGTTACTTGAAAAAAAAGTAGAAAAAATAATTCTATCAAGGCCAGCAGTTGAAGCTGGAGAAAAACTAGGATTTTTACCAGGAGATATGAAAGATAAAGTTGATCCTTATTTAAGACCCTTATACGATTCACTTTATGACCTTCTTGACTACGAAAAAATTCAAAGAAAAATAGAACTAGGAATTATTGAAATAGCACCACTAGCTTTCATGAGAGGCCGAACATTAAAAAATTCATTTGTGATACTTGATGAAGCTCAAAATGCTACAGAAATGCAAATTAAAATGTTTTTAACTAGAATAGGAGAAAATTCTAAATTAGTTGTAAATGGAGATCCGTCGCAAGTTGATTTAGCAAATAAAAATCAATCTGGACTTAAAAAATCACAAAGCATACTTAAAAACATCA
>CAJQRF010000023.1 GCA_905612235.1 uncultured Pelagibacteraceae bacterium
ATTCAAAAGAAAAAGAACAAAAGCAAGAAACTAAAAAAGACGATACTTCACAATCAGAAAAAGAAAATGAACAAAATGATTTATCTAAAAATGAAGAGGATCAAAATGCTGATTCTGATTCACAAACTATTGGGGCAAGTTCCGAATCCTCAAGTAAAAATGAGGATTCTAACCCTAAAGAAATTGACGGTGATTTAAATTTTACAAAAAAAAATCGAAAGAATGTATATAAAGAAAAATACAAAATATATACCAACAAATATGATGAAATTAAAAATGCAGAAGAGTTGGAAAAAAATGATGAAATTCTAAGATTAAGAAAAAATTTAGATCAACAATTAATTAATTTACAAAGTTTGGTCGCTAAACTTGCTAATAAATTGCAACGTCAACTGTTAGCAAAACAAAATAGATCGTGGGAGTTTGATTTGGAAGAAGGAATGTTGGATGCATCAAAATTATCAAGAGTAATTATTGATCCTTTTCATTCTTTATCTTACAAAATGGAAAAAGAAGTAGAATTTAAAGATACTATTGTTACTCTTCTTATCGATAATTCAGGATCAATGAGGGGTAAACCAATTTCTGTTGCTGCTATTTGTGCAGACATCTTGTCGAGAACTTTAGAGAGGTGTTCTGTTAAGGTTGAAGTTTTAGGCTTTACAACAAAAAATTGGAAAGGGGGGAAAAGTAGAGAAAAATGGAATTTAGAAAACAAACCAATAAATCCTGGAAGATTAAATGACTTAAGGCATGTTATTTATAAATCTGCAGATAAACCTTGGAGGCAATCAAAAAAGAATATTGGTTTAATGCTTAAAGAAGGTTTGTTGAAGGAAAATATAGATGGTGAAGCTTTGTTGTGGGCTTTTAAAAGGTTATCAATAAGAAAAGAGGAGAGAAAGATTTTAATGGTTATATCAGATGGTGCACCAGTTGATGACTCAACTTTATCTGTAAATTCTGGAGATTATTTAGAAAAGCATTTAAAGCAAACAGTTAAATGGATTGATGAAAATTCAAATATAGAAATTTTTGCAGTAGGTATCGGTCATGATGTTACACGATATTATAATAAAGCTATTAAGATTGCAGATGCACAGGAACTTGGTGATGTTATGATTGACCAACTAACTAAACTTTTTTCAGAAAAGAAGAATAAAACTATACATTAATTTTCTTTTCAACTTTTGGTTTTTCGTAAATAAGTGATATTAAAATTCTAAATGGAATTAACATTATTAGAGCTATAAGTATTTTAACAAACAGGTCTCCAAACATCAAAGTGACCCAATTTATATCTGTTGAATAGAATGCAATAAAAAAAAATAAAAAAGTATCAATTGTCGATCCAGCCAATGATGAAATTAATGGAGCCGCAAACCATATTTTATTTCTTAATTTATCAAAAATATTAACATCGATTAACTGAGCAACAAGGAAAGCCGTTCCTGATCCAAGCGCAATCCTAATTGAAATAAGATCTGAATAATTTGTGGAAAAATAAAATGTTAAAAATACTCCCAAAGCAAAACCCACATATACAATTTTCTTTGCAATTTTTTTTCCATATTTTCTGTTAGCCAGATCCGTAATTAAAAACGCCACAGGGTAACTAAATGCACCATAAGTTAATAAATTTTCAAAATTGAAATAATAAACAGGCAACTGAACGAGATAGTTAGATAAAGCAACTATCAAAGCCATAGATAACGCTAAAATAAAAAATAATCGATTTCCTTTATCAATCATTAATGTTCAAGCTTTAGCAATTATTTTATTTTTTAATTTTTTTGCTTTTGGTGAAAGTTTAAAAGACTTTACATTTTTTAAGTAAAAATCTAAACCACCTTTATAATCTACAGTTCTTAGTGCTGCATTACTAACACTCAACCTAATATTTCTTTTTAATATTTCACTTTTAAAAGTTACATTTTTCAAATTAGGAAAGAATTTTCTTTTCACCTTATTATTAGAATGACTCACTTTATGACCCTTTAGGGGGGATTTGCCGGTGAGTTCACATTTTTTAGACATATTAAATTTCCTATGCAGTGTATAAGTCGAGCAGAGAATGGAATCAAGTTAATATATTAAAATATTGACAATTTAAACTCTGAGTAATAGTTATAATTAAAGATTTAAACGCAACTTTGCTTACCTTTAAATGAATACAACATTAACAATAGCTTTTTTTGCTGGATTAATTAGTTTCTTGTCTCCATGCGTTCTTCCATTAATTCCAGGTTATATTTCATATATTTCAGGAACATCGCTAGATAAATTGGTCAAAAAAAAGGGGAATCTGGTAATTCTTAAAACGATTTTTTTTACTCTAGGCTTTTCTTTTGTTTTTATATCATTTGGTTCAACTGCTACGTTGATCGGTAAGTTTTTTCTAACTAATTCCAATACATTTAGAGTTATAGCCGGCTTAATTATTATAATATTTTCACTACAACTTATTGGAATTATTAATTTAAATTTTATGAATAAAGATTTAAGAATTTTTACAAAAAATTATAGTAAAAATCCTACTTTTCCATTTATTGTTGGTGCAGCTTTTGGGTTTGGTTGGACCCCATGCATAGGTCCTATTCTTGGTGCGATTTTAACCTTAGCTGCAATAGAGGAAAATTACAGCAAAGGAATATTGCTACTTTCTTTTTACTCTTTAGGTTTAGCAATTCCATTTATTATTTCTGGGTTTTTAATTGAAAAATTTTTATTTTTTTCTAAGAGTTTTAAAAAATATATATCTATTACATCTAAAATTGGAGGATTTATTCTGCTTTTAACTGGGTTAGCAATTTTAACAGGTCAGCTTCAAGTTTTAGGTTTTTTTATTTTAGAATACTTTCCTGCCTTGGGTAATATTGGTTAGTTATATTCCTTTACCAATAATATCTTTTAAATTTTTTACACCTTCAGACTTTAAAATTTGCACTAATTCTTTTTTAATTTGTTTTGCTATTAAGGGTCCTTTATAAATTAAGCTAGTATAAAGTTGTAACAATGATGCGCCGGCAATAATTTTTTCATAAGCTGTTTTTCCTGAGTTAACACCCCCAACACCAATTATTGGTATTTTTCCATTAAGCTGTCTGTAAAACTTTTTAATCAAGTTTGTTGAAGCTTGTTGTATGGGGTCACCTGATAGTCCTCCCTCTTCTTTTTTGTTTTCACTTATTAAATTTTTTCTATTACCAATGCTACTATTTGTGAGTATTAGTGCAGAAATATTATTTTTTTTTGCTATCTCAGTTATTTCAATAATTTGAGCATCCTCTATGTCTGGAGAAATTTTTAAAAGTATAGGAATGTTTGTTTT